>JBBQQV010000045.1:0-11897 GCA_038215505.1 Lysobacterales bacterium | reverse complement strand
TGGCAACGATGTGAACCAAGCCTTCGTCCAGCATGCGCTCCGACCAATACTTTGCTCGCGGCCCAAACCGGCCCGTTATCGCTCCCGATGTCAACTGCATCCAAGCCCCGCCTTTTACAAGTTTGGCGAACAACGGATAGTGGCCGTCGATCCACGACAGCCGTTCAGGATGGGTAAGAATCGGGACATAACCGGCAGAAACGAGGTCGAAGACTACGTTCTCAAGGCGGGGCGGCGCAACGTGGTGCGGCGGCTCGAACAGAAAATAGCGGGTTCCGTTCAGGGTTGGGATGCGTCCGGCACGGAGCCCATCGAGCAAATCGGGTGTCAAGTGCACGTCAGCACCTTCGACAAGCTGCAACGGAATGTCTTGCACATGAAGTTCGACGCGCAGCGCCGCAATCGCTTGGCGGATCCCAGCGGCGTCGTTCTCGTACATGCCCGGATAGATGTGTGGCGTGCATGCGGTCACCCGGATGCCATCGGCGACCGCCACCCGCGCCATCGCCAAGGCCTCGGCCATGTCCGGCGCGCCATCGTCGATACCAGGCAGGATATGGCAGTGCAGGTCAATCACGAAGTGCCGGACTCCTGCTCGGCCACAAGCAGGTCCGCTTGGTTTGCAGCGACAGCCTTCTGGGTGCCTGTGCCCGTGCCCACACCAGCAAACAACCGCCCATGCAGTGCTCCGAAAAAGGCCATTGAGCGTGCCGGCCTAGCCGTCACCCAGTAATGCAGCACAAACAGGGCAAAAAAGGCAGCAACGAACCACGGGTGAGGCAGATCCCACTTCAGCACAAGCGCGGCCGCTCCGCCAACGAGCAGACTCATTGCAAGCAGCGTGCAGACCAGTTGTGCGTGGGTGAAGCCTGCGTCCAACATCCGATGATGGAGGTGACCGCGATCAGCGCTGAATGGCGACCGGCCCATGTGCAACCTGCGAACGATCAGGACCAAGCAGTCGAGCACCGGAAACAGGATCAGAAACGGCGCCAGCACCGGGCTGACCGGGTGACCCGTATTCTGGGTCAAACGAAAACAAAACCAGGCAATGCAAAATCCAAGCAGGGCGCTGCCGGCATTGCCCATGAAGGTAGACGCGCGGGGCAAGCCTGGACGGCGCAGGTTGAACACAAGGAATGCAACTACGGCGGCAAACACTGCCGACAGCAGGGGCAGCATTGCGGAATTCCCTGAATACATGGCCGCGCAGCCGATCATCAATAAAGCTGAAGCAACCAGCGCGCCGGCCAAGCCGTCGATACCGTCGGCCATGTTGACGGCGTTGATGACGCCCACCGTCGCGAACACGGTAAACGGGACCGACAACGCCCCCAATGCCATCGGGCCGCGGCCAAACAAGGGCCCGATCTGCTCCACATGCACGTCGCCGACGTAAACCATCACCAATGCCGCACACGTCTGCGCACCAATGCGCCAGTACCAGCGAATGTCATAGCGGTCATCGAGCATGCCCACCACAATCAGAATAGTCGCTGCGATGGTGAAGGCTGGAAGCGGCTTTGTGGAGTCCGCCATCATCAGCCAGACGGGGATCATTACGCCCAATGCCATCGCCACCCCACCGACCAGTGGGGTCGGCACGGCGTGGTCCTTGCGACCGATAGGGTGGTCAAGCAAACCCAACTGCGAAGCAAATGGCAACAGGCCCCTGATGAGGAGCCACGTCAAACCGAATGCCGCCGCTGCCAGTAATCCTATGTCTGTTAGCAAAAATGCCCCCAACACTGAACGCCCGGAGCCGTGGCGGATGCCACGTTCCTACGATGCTTGCAGCAACGCCCCCTGTAGGCGTCACAGGCACTCGCCGTGGCCAGAGAAATGATGCGTTGCGGCAAGCGAAGCCACTCTGCGGACAAATGCCACTGCCAAAACTGAAGTCGGAGTATACCTCCCAAACTCGCGGCCGTTTGCGAACAATCGCTTACGCAGACTTTGTCAACGCTAAAAACACCGAATTCCGGGCTCCTTTTGCCAGCGCACCGATGGCGGTCCAACGCTTTCGGTGCGCTCCCGGCTATGCTGGACTTGCTGCTTCCCTCAGCGCTGCTTGCTCGTTCTCAAACTCAGCAACGACGGCGGCGCGCTGAAGGTGTCCGCATTGGCGAGTGGCCAGAACAGTTTGAACACGGGATGCTCGGACTCACCATGGATCAGGGCTCCAGCCTGCACGAATTGGTGCAGCGCAGCAAGTGAGCGCACCTCGGTTGAAGAGACCCGGCGGATGACATGCTCGGGTCCGAGTTCGTCGGGATGACGCAGCCCGGCGGCTGACAGCAACTCGCGCAACGCCTTCAGCGTGTTCTGTTGGAAGTGGTAGACACGGGTCGCTTTGTCGGCGACCACCAGCGCCCGCTGTCGCACCGGGTCCTGGGTGGCAACACCGGTGGGACACGCACCGGTGTGGCAGGTTTGCGACTGGATGCAACCCAGCGCAAACATGAAGCCGCGCGCCGAATTGCACCAATCCGCGCCGAGCGCAATGATTCTCGCGATATCGAATGCGGTCACGATCTTGCCGGCGGCGCCGATGCGAATCTGCCCGCGCAAGTTGAGCCCAACCAGCGTGTTGTGGACCAACAGTAGCGCTTCGCGCAGCGGCGCACCCACGTGGTTGCTGAATTCAAGCGGCGCGGCACCGGTGCCACCCTCGCCACCGTCGACGACGATGAAATCCGGAGTGATGCCGCTTGCAACCATGGCCTTGGCAATGGCGAACCATTCCCAGGGATGGCCAATCGCCAATTTGAATCCGACCGGCTTGCCGCCGGACAGTTGTCGCAAATGGTCGACGAATTCAAGTAACTGGCGAGGCGTTGAAAAAGCGGAATGGGCGGCGGGGGAATTGCATTCCATGCCAATGGGCACGCCGCGGGCTGCAGCAATCTCAGCGGTGACTTTGGCGCCCGGCAGGACGCCGCCGTGTCCGGGTTTGGCGCCTTGGGAAAGTTTGATCTCGATCATCTTGACCTGATCGAGCGCTGCATTCTCAGCAAAGCGTTCATCTGAGAACCGGCCATCGGCGGTTCGGCAACCGAAATATCCAGAGCCGATCTCCCACACCAAGTCACCACCGGGCTCACGGTGATAGCGCGAAATCGAACCCTCGCCCGTGTCGTGATAAAACCCGCCGCGGCGCGCACCTTCATTCAAGGCAAGGATGGCGTTCGCCGACAGCGAGCCAAAGCTCATCGCCGAAATATTGAAGACGGATGCACCGTAGGGTTTGCTGCAACGTGGACCGCCGATCGCCACGCGAAAGTCGTGCGACTCGATCTCGGCCGGCAGCATCGAGTGGTTGATCCACTCGTAGTTGGCTTGATAGACGTCGAGCTGGGTGCCAAACGGTCGCTTGTCGAGGACGTTCTTCGCGCGCTGATAGACGATGGAGCGCTGCACCCGCGAAAACGGCGTTTCATCGGCATCGCTTTCCAGAAAGTACTGCCGGATCTCTGGCCGAATCGCCTCAAACATAAAACGAAAGTGCGCCATGACCGGATAGTTGCGGCGGATCGAACTGCTGGGTTGGCGAACGTCCCAAGCACCCACCCACGCCAAAGCAAACAAAGGCAGGGCTGCCCACAGCCAATGGCCGGCCACAAACAGCGCGGCGAGCAAAGCGATGATCGCGAACACGCAGCACGCAATCCAAACGAAATAGCGCGATGGCAACACCGACAATTCTCTGTGGATTTAATCGGCCAAGCATAACGCGGTCGGGTTTTTCAGCGCCCGCTCGCTTGCGCAAGACCAGCACTCAACCGATGAGCGTCAACCCGCCAGCAGGCGCTCTGCCAGCCGCGACCAGCGCTGTTCACGCCGTGCCAAGGCGGTGCTGAACGCGTCGACGCCGCCACAAACAATCATCGGCCCGCGGCTGCGACTGAGTCCGGTGTAGAGCCACTCGCGGGTAAGCAAGGGCGAGTCAACGGTTGGCAACAGCAGAACGACCTGATCGAACTCCGAGCCTTGCGCCTTGTGCACGCTCATCGCGTACGCCGTCTCGTGTGCGGGCAACACGTCCAAGCGCAACGCGCGCGGCAGGCCGTTGGGATCAGGAAACCACGCTCGTAGTCCCGCTGCACCGTGCGGCGCGACCACGCCGAGGTCACCATTCCACAGGTCAAGCGCTGGCGCGTTTTCACGAATCAGGATCGGCTGGCCGTCGTAGTGCACCGCGAGCTGTGTTTGACCCAAACAGGCCGTTTCGGCGGCTGCATTTATCCCAGCGACGCCTCGCCTACCCGCGTTGCCGGCGCAAAGCACCCGAAAGCGCAGCAGCGCTGCGAGCCGGCGTTCGATGCTGGGATCACGCAAGCCTGCGAATCCATCACGCCAGATCTGTTGCCATTGCCGACTGCGTGGATCGATATCGTCCCACTCTGCGCGCAAGCTCGCGCCACCTTCGGCCAGCGCGTTGACCGCCCCTTCGCCGTCTCCCGCACGCACTGCGTGCAGCAAGCGTCCCAGCGCTGAATCGATGGCAAATCGATGACTGCGTGTCAGCGCATGTGCGACGTGCCGGATTGACATCGTCGTTGTCGGTGCTTGCACGGCCAGCAGATCCGCCAGCACGCGCCCTCCGCCCAATGCAGGCAATTGATCGGGATCACCCAACAGGATCAAGCGCGCGTTGAGTGGCAAGGCGCGCAGTACGTGCACCAGCATCGGCAGGTCCAGCATTGACGCCTCATCGAGCAACAACACGTCGATGGGCAAGGGACGCTCTTTGCCATACTGCGGCTGCGCACGCTGCGGTTGTACGCCCAGTAAGCGATGCAAGGTCTGCGCGCCGGTTATGGGCGCAGACAAGGCCGCTTGCTGCTCTCGCAAGCTCGCGCCCAAGCGTGCAGCAGCCTTTCCAGTGGGCGCGACGGCGGCAATTCGCAATCGTTGCGGCGAGAGCGCTTGCAGGTAGATGAGCAAACGTGCGGCCGTCCATGTTTTGCCAGTGCCGGGTCCGCCAGTGAGCACGCTCAGTCCAGAATGCGCGGCGTGTCGTAAAGCGGCTCGTGCCGGCTCGCTCGCGGCTGAGAGCGGCAAAAGCTGATTCAGGAGTGATTCGGCCGGATCGGCGACGCTAGCAAAGCGTCGACTGGCGAGCTGCAGCAAGCAAGCGGCGGCTTCCGTTTCAAGCTGCCACAGCCGACGCAGGTAGAGCATGTCGTGATCCAGCACGAACGCCTTCTCAGTGGCGGGCTGGCCGATATGACGATGTTCGTTCAGCGCGGTCAGCATGGCTGACGGCGTTGGCGGAAGCCGGCGTATCTCGCGCAGCAACGGGTCTAGCTCTCCGGCTTGCAATGCCGCCAGCGGCAGCCCGGCGTGGCCTTGCCGCGTCGCCCACGATGCCAGCGCCAGCGCCGCCGAAGCGGCCGGATCGGCAGCACCGAAGCGCTGCGCCGTGGCTAGGTCGATGGCAGCGAGTCCACTCATGGCAACGTCATGCCGTTCGCCCACGCGTCGAGTGCCGAGATCATCGAAGGCGACGGCCGGTCGACGTACACACCGTGCTGACCGCTCTCATCAAGGCCGCGCAGATAGACATAGCAAACGCCGCCGAAGTCGCGAGCAAAATCATAGCCATCGCCAAGGCGGACGCGCAGATGGCGATGCACTGCCAAGCAGTAAAGCAGGTATTGCAGGTCATACCCGGCGGCGCGAACGGCATCGGCCAATGCCGCTGGTGCGTAATTGGACAGGCTGTCGCCCAGCCAGTTGGTCTTGTAATCGAGCACGTAATAGCGGCCCTGCCAACGCACGATCAGGTCAATAAAACCGCGCATGAAGCCAGCGAGTCGCTCACGCGGAAGTTGCTCACGAAAACTTCCGTCACTGCGGATAGAGGTGCCATTGCTGGTGACGATGGCGAGGAAGTCATGCAATGCGGCGTCGGCGAGCGGAAAAAAGAACTCCAGCTCGGCCAGTCGGTCAGCCGCTCGCAGTTGCCCCAGGCGCATGCCGTCGATCAGCGGTGCCGTGCACAGCACATTCACTCGCTCGCGCAAATAGCTCATCGCACTGGCGGAAAATCCGAAACGGCGGCAGGCCGATTCAATCGCAAGCTCGCCCGCTGCATCGGGCCAACTGCTGAAGTCAATTACCTCGAGCGCCGCGTGCGCGCACTCACCAAAACGGCTGCCGCCCACCTCAGCCGGCGCGCTTAGTTCGGTTGCTTCCAAGTCAATTCCTGCAAGCGCCGTTGCCGCATCGTGATCAGGGCGCTCTGAGAGGTCGTCGGCCAAGCCGCCAAACAGCCGCGAATAACTGTAGACCCGTCGACTTGGCACAAGATTGCCGTTGAAGCGTCGCGGTGGATTGGGTTGCGGGCCTTGCGACGGCGTGACCTTGCGAACCGCAGTGGCGACCGGCAAGGCTTCGATAGTCAACGCGCCATTCGCTCGCCGGTTCCAGTCATTCAGCGCACGCTCGATGGCCCCGTGTCCAAACGCGGCGACTGCGTTTGCTGCGGGCACGCCATCGGTGCAGGCACCGTCCTGACTGTGCAACAGATAGGCCAATGGCGACGACACGCTAGCCAAGGCTGGGCCTTTTGCATGGCTGGTGTCGCCCCAGACGATCCAGTTCCGACGTTTGGCGCGGGTCAGCGCGACGTACATCAGCCGCATCGCCTCCGCAAACTGCTCGCGAGCGTCTTCGCGGGCGTGCGCGCTCCACGCGGCGCTGCCGGGATCCCGCCGCAGCGATCCCTCGCCGTCATGCCAACTAACCGCAGCCAAGCGCGACGGCAATTCGGCTTTGAGTGGTTGCGCAGCACCGCGCCACAGGAATGGCGCGAAGACATAGTCAAACTGCAAGCCCTTGCTGCCGTGCACGGTCAGCAGCTGCACACACGCGCTGCCTGTCTCAGCGCGCAAGCGGTCGCCATCCAGCGGTTTCAACTCCCGATCAGATGCATCCGCGATGGCTTGTTGCATCTTTTCAGCAAGCCCGGCCAGATGCTCAACCTCGGGCCAAAGCACACCGAGCAACTCCAGCACATGCAAGGCATCGCACAGCCAACGTCGACCTTCCGCACGGCTCAACTGGGCGCTGGCGGCATTGGCAACCAGTGGCAATAGCGCCGCCGCAGGACCGCTGCGCTCACTGCGACTTCGGGCTTGCGCCAGTGCATCCAGCGCGCGTTCGCGTTCGCATGCCGCTTGGTCATCGGCACTCAACGCCGGCGCGTCCAGCGCGAACAGGTCGCCGACCAGCGCGCGTCGTTGGCGACCGGAATCACGTGGCTTGGCCAACGCGTCAACCACTACCAGCAAGGCGCGCGCCGCATCCGATGCCCACACGCTGCCGTCGCCGGCATAGGCGCACGCAATGCCCCATCGCGCCAGCGCACGCCGGATCGCCTTTGCCTGCGAATGTACTTTGACCAACACCGCCACCGGCGGCGTGGCGCTGGCGCGAACCTCGCCTGCTGCCACCAACTCCGCAATGGTGAATGCGACGGCATCGATGACCAAGCGTTCCGCCTCGCCATGACCGATCGGATCCTCGCCATCGGGCAGGCGCCACAAGGTAAGTCCGCCCTCCACGGCATCGGTGCTGACGGTTGCAGATGGCGGCAACTGGGCCGGCTCAAAGCCGATGAAATCGAAGACGAATGGGCAGTCACGGCTGCCAAACAGCGCATTGACTGCGTCGACGGTAGGCTGTCGTGAGCGTCGATTGAAGCGCAACCGATAGCGCGCATCCGCGTCTTGCAGGGCACGTCGATAGGCAAACACATCGCCGCCGCGGAAGCGGTAGATGGCTTGCTTGGGATCACCGACCAGAAACAGGCCGGTGCCTTCGCGGCGGTGATAGATGGCTCGGAATATGGCGTATTGGGCGGCGTCGGTATCCTGGAACTCATCGACCAAAGCCAGCGGAAAGCGCGCCGCCAACTGCGCAGCGAAGCGAGCACCGTCAGCGGCGTGCAGGCGATCACGCATGCGCAACACCAGATCGTCAAAGCTCAAGGTTCGCTGCTCGCCACGCAGGATGGACTCGCGCGCTCGCACAGCGGCAAGCAAGCGATGCAACCAGCGCATGCACTCAAGCGGCGCCAATTCGGCCCGCACGGCACTCCACCCATCGATCCAGCGCAGGGCGGGCAAATCGGGTACCGGCGGGGCGCTGGACGGCTGGTTGCGTGCATTCGTCAACGCATTTGATGTGACCCGTTCGAAGGCGGCCGCGTCCAAGGGCGGCCAGCCGGCCACCGCCTGTTCACACAGCAGCATTGCTTTGCTCTTGTGCGCTTGGCTGAGCTTGGTACCGCTGTATCGTCGGGGCTCGTCGAGGTGCGCCCACAGGCGCTCGAATTGGCCACTTGCAGACAGCGACGGCAGGGCTGCGCGCAACCCATCACAACGTTGCATCAGTTCCGAAAAACGAGCTTCATCGGGCGCACCATCGACGCGCTCGGCGTCGATGGACAAAAGTGGCGCCAGGCGCTTGCCCAGCGCGTCGGCACTGGCAAACAGATCAATCAACACCTCGGCTTGATCGCGGCCAGCGAGCACGACGTGATGCCGCCAAACGTCAGCGACGGCTTGTTGCCGCAGGCGGCTGCCGTCCTCCACCGGCCAAGCAACCAGACCCACCTTCTGCGCAAACGCGAACTCGCTCATCCAGCGTGCGCACAAGCCATGGATGGTGGCGACCCAAGCCTCATCGCAGCGCACCAAGGCATCGTTGATTCGCTGCCGTAGCAGCGCCGGCAACACGCCTCGCCGGCCCGCCTCCGCTCGCATTTCCGTGATGAACTCATCGCCCGACGTGCGCCCTTCGATCACATCCAGCGCTTCCTCCAAACGCTGGCGCAAGCGCTGCGCCAACTCGCGAGTGGCCGCCTCGGTGAAGGTCACCACCACCGCGCTGTCGATGGCGCGACCTTCAAGCGCGATCACTCTCAGCAAGAGACTCACAATGGACCAGGTCTTGCCGGTGCCGGCGCTCGCTTCCACCAACTGCAGGCCAGTCAGCGACACGTGCAGTGGGTCGAAATCCAGCACCTGACTCACTTGCGTCGCTCCGTTCTCAGCACATCTGCCAGCGGCACGTAAATGCGCTGAGTCCAGTCGGAGAACCCGGCAAGCGGCGGCAAATCAATGCCGCGAAAAGCGATCTCGAAATCGGCATCGCTTTGCTCGCCTTTGGTTTCCTCACCATCACCCCAGATCTTTTGTCCGGCCGCCAGCGCTTTCTGCGGGTCAGCGTGATTGAGCCAGCTGCGCGCATAGCCCCACGCAGACCGTGCCGGCAGTGGCAATGGCGCGAGCTGACCGTGTTGCCAGCCCTCGGCAATCGAAGTCAGCCACGCGGGCGCATCGACCAACGCCCCCAGCAAGTGCCGGCGCGGTGCTTTGTCGGCGGCGACCTCCACATACGTACAGGTCGCTCCCAACGGCAGCGAGCCTTGCTGAATCATCAATTCGCGGGCCAACGCCAGCGCCAGTAGTTCCGGGCCACTGGGTTCGTCAACGCCCATTGCGAGTGGACCTTCCCTGCCCATCGTCACGCTTAATTGGCCCGTCACCGGCAAGCTGGCGAGCTGCACCTGCACCGGCAGAATCAGCCGTTTGACGGCAGCGCCAGGCAGCAGGTCAAGCGCGGCATCGAAACGCTGACTCCACGCATCCAATGCGCGCCGGCCGGCAAGACCGGCGGGGAGTTGCCCTTCTGCCTCGATCCGCTGCACACACTCGGCAATTGGTTGCGAACGCTGATACGCATCGAGAAGCCGCGCCAACAGGCCTCGTGCCGTTTTCTGCTCGACGAGTTGCGCTTCTTCGCCCGCGCGATCCTCAATCCAGCGCGCCCGACTCAGCCGCAAAACATCCACCAGAAAACCACGCGCAGGATTGCGATAGAAGCGCAAAAGTCGCTCAATATCGACGCCATCAGTAGCAGTCTTTGCAGCCGAGCCGTCAATGTCTTTGGCAATAAAAAATGGCTTCTCAGCGTGCCAGCCCGCTCGCTCGGCCTGCACCGCTGGCCACCATTGGGCAGCGAAGCTGGGGCGCGGGCCACTGAAACTTTCGGCGGCGTATGGTGCCAACGGATGGCGGCGAACGATATCGTCGGCGACCGCCTGCCACCGATCTGCGTAGGCGATGCGCAGGCTGTCGATGATCTCTGCCAAGGGCGGTGACGGCGGTCGCTCGGCGCCATCGCTGGCATCAATACCGATGTAACTCAGATGCAGATGGTCTCGCGCGGCCAGCAGGGTATCCAGCAACAGCTGTCGATCATCTGCCCGTGGTTGGCGGTCGCCGAGACGCGGGGATTGCGCCATCAGATCAAATCCAGCCGGCGGCGTGCGTCGCGGAAATGCGCCGTGCTCCAGGCCCAGCACCGCGATGACCCGAAACGGCACGCTGCGCAGCGGCACCAGCGCACACACCGTTGCGCCTTCACCCAGGAATCGCTGCCAACGCGGCGGCTGCGCCAGCTCGTCCTCGACGGCGGCCACCAGCACATCGTGGCTAAGTGGGACAGAGCACGCTGCCAGCGCCAGTTGCTGGTCAATCGACTCAAGGCAGTCGCGAATCGCCGACTCGGCATCCGTTGCCGTCACCTCGCTGCCGTCGACCTTGAAGAACGCATCCAACAACTGCCGCAAGCGCTCCACCGCGGCTGCG
Source organism: Lysobacterales bacterium (assembly GCA_038215505.1). Classification (GTDB taxonomy): domain Bacteria; phylum Pseudomonadota; class Gammaproteobacteria; order Xanthomonadales; family Xanthomonadaceae; genus JANNWF01. Next base: position 1,233 of record JBBQQV010000045.1, on the reverse strand, counting down.
GGCGAGCCCGCTTCCTGTAAACGCAGGCGCCAGCGATCCAAAGCACGCAACAGCCGCCACAGCGAACCCAACGCGAGCGCCGCCTCGGCGCTGTCGCCAACGGCAAACGCAGCCACGCCATCACGCACGCCGCCGTCGTCACCCGCCGCATGCCCCATCAGCAGACGCTCGATGGCGGCGGCCCAGGTGTGCGCTTCGACCGCGCCTTCGCCGATGGCATCGCGTTGCGCCGGGTTCAACCCGGCGACGACGGCAAGCGCTTGCGCCCACTCCAGCAGCCACTGCAGGCCCTCATCACTCAACTCGAATCGCGCGCGAATCTCTGCCACTTCCAACAAACCCAACACCTCGCCGCGAGTAAAACGGGCGTGTGGGAGTCGCAGCAGCCACAGGTAGCGCTGAACCAGCGGATGCAGCCGATCCGCACGGCCATCGGCCAGCGTGATCGGCAAACGGCGCTCAATCGGGGTCGACGCCAGCACCGCTTCGATCAAGGGCACGTACCGGTCCAGCGATGGCGCCATGATCGCGACCTCGTGCGGACGCAGGGTCGGATCGCTGTCGAACAGGTGCAGCAATTCATCGAGCAAGACCTCCACTTCCCGTCGCGCACTCGCACAGGCGTGAATACGCAGGTTGCTGCGCGCGTGCGCCGGTGGCGGAGTTGAGCCCAGATCAAGCATCGAGGCTTGCAACCAGCCCAGCGTCTGCTCCGCATCCGGCGGCAGCCAATGCTCTTGTTCGATGCTGTCGTCCAGCCAGTATTCGATCTGCAACTGCTGAACGTCACGGGCGCGGCTACCCAATGAATTCAGCAGCGCGCCGACCGGCGTGTTGACCTCATCGACCGAGTCTGTCGACGCCACAAGACCGCTGTGCGCAGCGCGCTGACGTGCGTGTTCGCGCGGCGAGCGCAGGTCGCCCCAATACGCAGCAGAGGGCGCGCAGTGGTAAACCGCCACCTCGGTATGCCGGGCCAGCGCCCGCACCCAGCGCATCTGCATCGGGCTCAGAGGCAAGGCACCGAAAAGACTCAGGCGCTTCGGCAAGGCCTTGGTTGACACGCTCGTGGTCAGCAAGCTTGTGGTCGATAGCGGGTCATGCTCAAGCGCAGCAATCAACGCCTGCATGCGGCTGCCACGATCAGCAAGCGGCAACACGTCGCACAGGCGTCGCCAGATTGCAGCCTGCCAAATCTCATCGGCCACCGACGGCAACGCCCGGCGCCCCTGC
>JBBQQV010000044.1:0-11954 GCA_038215505.1 Lysobacterales bacterium | reverse complement strand
TGCCGCGCGGGCTCAAGCAACGAACAGAATCATGTACCGGAGCGCAGTGGCTGCGTCGGTCCTGGCAGCTGCGATACATCATTACCGGCGTTACACTGCTGATCCGCATCTTTGCTCAGGATCACCACGCGCTTGGACACTGGTACCTCCCTATTTCTGTTCGCCGGTCTTGCCGCCATTGTGACGACCGCCGTCATGGCGACCGTCCTGTATCGCGTATTGGGTTTGGCGCGCGGTCGCTATGAGGTCAGCAGCGGCTTGGCTCAACTCGCCCAGATCAGTTGGCACGAACTGCAAGTGCTGATTGGTTTGGGATTGCGCGGGCGCGGTCTGGGGGCAATAAGTAGTGGAGATCACGAAGACCCGAAAGGCGGTGCGTCAGACTTGTTGCTGACCGACGGCGAAGCTTTGCAGTTGTTGCGCGTCAAGCACGGTGGTGGCATCCAGGTAGACGACCACACGATCTTCGATTTGGCGACCCGCCGCGACGCGCGGCGTGCCGCCGGCGCGCTGTTGGCGACCACTGGCACGGTTAGTCGGGCCGCAGAATTGGCGGCGAAAGATGCCGCAATCACTCTAATTGCCGGTGCGGACCTGTGGGCACTCGTCAACGAGCATCTGCCCCCTCGCCTGCGCGAGCGCATTGCCAGTCGCCGGCGAAATACGCTGCGCACTCGACTTGGCATCCTGATTGGTAGCAGCGCGCTCGCTGGCGCTGGCGCATTGGCCTTGGTGTTTCATTTGGACCGTGCCGAGCTCATTTTTGCACCGCCCGCGCGGACGGCAGCTGGCGTGGATGCGGGAGCAGGCCAAGTGCCAGTCGCTGTCACCCCGGCCACCACCATCCTGCAACCCGCAGGTACCGGAAGCGTGCCGGCCGCGATCACCAGCGACGATACGGCATCGCAGGCCATCGTTTCAGCTGAAGTACCGGCGCTTGCCGAATCCATAACCGAGTCGCCGACGGGCGTTGCGGCCACCACCAGCGCGCCCTCGCAAGGGCCCCTCGACGAGGCCGGGTTGCAGGAGCGACGCCGCGAAACTGCTCAAGCAGTGCGCACCATTGCCGAAGTGTTCAGTTCCCGTTGGAGCACTGCATCGACGCTTGAAGTGGAAATAAAGCCTACGGCCGACCTGTTGGACGACAGTCTGTTTGATCGTGTTTGCGCGATTCTCTACGACACCGAAGAACTGCGCTTTACCCGCGTTCAGTTGCAACTGAAGGACGCTGACCCAGCCAAGGGACTTGCCGCACGCTGGCGGCAGTGCCGTTAGACGAACAGGCCAGAAGCTGAAGCGGGCAAATCCAGCGATTCATCGAGCTTCGATTCAAGCCCGCGTTCGCCAGCAAGTGCCGGCGAACGCATCGCTCCAACCTTACCAGTGAACGCCGCGCATCACCGACGCGAACGCAATCTGCTCGCTGGACGCGGTCGGCTCACCACCCGATTTGTCGCCCTTGGCCGCCGCTGAATCCGGGAACAAGGTGTAGGCGGTGTTCTGCACGACTTCATAGGCTTTCGGCACCAATGCACTCAGCACCGCTGAGAAGATGCCGAGGCGCGTGGCTATGCGACTGGGCCGCTCAATTATCGCTTCCACAATCATGTCTGCTGCGTCTTCTGGTGAGAGCGTTGGCACGCTGTCGTAAAGCTTTGTCGGACCAATCATCTTGGTGCGCACCAGCGGCATGTTGATGGTGGTGAAGGCAATGTTTTGCGCGGAAAATTCCGCTTGCGCGCAACGGCTGAACGAGTCGAGCGCCGCTTTCGAGGCGACGTACGCCGAGAAGCGCGGCGAACTTGCCAGCACACCGATCGAAGAGATATTGATGATGTGACCGCGCTTACGCTCAGTCATCTTGGGCAGAAAGCCCATGATCAAACGCAGCGAGCCAAAGTAGTTCAGTTGCATGGTGCGTTCGAAATCGTGAAAGCGGTCGTACGACAGTGAAATCGAACGGCGAATCGAGCGTCCAGCATTGTTGATCAACACGTCAACTGCACCGTGATCACGCAAGATGGCCGCGACCAGGTCATCGCAGGACTGCAAGTCGGCCAGATCGGCCTGATAGGCATGCACATCGGCACCGGCTTTGGCCAAGGCGTCGCGGGTGGCAAACAACTCGTCAGCACCGCGCGCAACAATGATCGTCTTGGCACCTGCGGCGGCCACTTTCTCCGCCGCTGCGCGGCCAATTCCCGCCGAGCCACCCGTGATGACGACCACCTTGCCCTTGACTCGCCCACGCAAGGTTCGATCAACAAATAAGGCGGGATCAAGATGCCGCTCCCAATAGTCCCACAGCCGCCAGGCGTAGCTGTCGAGATCGGGAATCTTGATCTTGCTGCCTTTCAAGGCGCGCTCGGTTTCGCGGCTGTCGAAGCGGGTCGGATACGTGACTAACTTCAGCACCTCGGCGGGAATGCCGAGGTCCTTCAGCACGATGCCTGTAAATCGTTTGATCGGCGGCAGATTGCCCAGCGCCGCGCGAATGGGGAACGGAATAAACCCGAACATGCGCGCGTCGAGGCGCATGGTCATTTCAGGCGCATGCCCGGCCCGCGCAAACAGATTGAGCACCTCACCAATTCGTTTGGGCTCGGGATCCGTCAAGTGGAAGCAGCCGCCGTCGAGGCCGGCTTTGTGGGCGATGTGATCCATCGCGTCAGCCACCCAGTCCACCGGAACCAGATTGATCCGCCCGCCTTCGATGCCGATGGTCGGCATCCACTTCGGCAGTGTCTCGCGCAACTTCTTGATCAAGGTGAAGAAATAGTACGGACCGTCGATCTTGTCGATCTCACCGGTCTTTGAGTGGCCGATCACCGCCGCTGGACGATAGATGCGATAGGGCACCGAACATTCGGTGCGAACCACCCCCTCGGACTCGTGCTTGGTCCGGAAGTACGGATTGTCGAGCCCTTCGGCCTCATCAAACATGTCCTCGCGAAAGGTGCCCGCGTACAGACCCGCAGCCGCGATTGAGCTGGTGTGATGGAAGCAGCCTGCTTTCACCGCCTCAGCCAACTGGACTGCGTGGCGCGTGCCTTCCACGTTTGCGGTGTGCTGGCTCTCTGCATCCGCCGCGATGTCATAGATTGCCGCGAGATGAAAGAAATGTTGGACCTTGCCGGACAATCCCTTGATCTGCGCCGCCGTCAAGCCGAGCTTCGGCTTTGCCAAGTCGCCCACCACCGGATGAATCCGGGACATATCCCAGCCCATCTTTTCGGCAACTTCTTCGAGCCGCTTTTGCGAACTCTTGCGAACCAGAACGTGAATTGCCCCCTTGCGCTTAAGCAAGTTGGCAACCAGATGGCGACCCACAAACCCGGTGGCCCCGGTGACGAAATAACTCATGGCGCTTCCCCTGTCGACGAACGATCAGCCACCGGCCGTGGCCCCGACGACAAAGATAGCCCGCAGACTGCCCCGCGCCTAGCCTGCAATGAGTGACCTCTGCATTTTGTCGACACAGCGCCTCATGAATTCGCGTTGACCCTATGCAACCCGCGTGCTATCAAGCCCAGCATGGCAGCGGCTTGGCGGTCGCTGTGACTTTCACTTGCCGGAGCAACTCCAATGGCTGACCTTGGCGCCCAATTTGCGCAAGCTGCAGAAGACATCAAGAAGCTCACTGATCGTCCCGATAACGACACCTTGCTCAGGCTTTACGCGCTATACAAGCAAGGCGCAGAGGGCGATGTGAATGGGCCAAAACCAGGCTTTTTTGATTTTGTCGGCACCGCAAAATACGAAGCCTGGGCCAAACTCAAAGGCAGCACCCAAGACGACGCGATGAAAAAATACGTAGCCTTGGTCAAGAAGTTGTCCGGCTAGTTGACGCCCATGGCCCGCCGCACGCGTGAGCGAATTCTGGAAACCAGTCTGGCGTTGTTCAACGAACGCGGCGAGCCAAACGTTACGACCAATCACATCGCCGACGAGCTCGATATCAGCCCGGGCAATCTGTATTACCACTTCCGCAACAAGGACGACATCATCGAACAGCTGTTCGCGCTGTTCGAAGAAAAGTTGGATCGCGCGCTGATTGTCCCGCAAGACCGTCTGCCGGGGCTGGAAGACATCTGGTTGCAGATGCACATGGTCTACGAGTGCATTTGGGAATATCGGTTCCTCTATCGAGATCTGGTCGACATCCTCAGCCGCAATCGTAAATTGCGATTGCACTTTGGACGCATCTTGCGACGCGGCAGTGAAAACGCGACTGAAGTGCTACGCGGGCTGGTAAAAGCCGAAGTGATGCGGGCCAGCGCTGACGAAATTCGCGCAACCGCCAACAATATTTTGCTGATCTCAACCTTCTGGTTGAACTATTCAGCGGTGCGCGGCGAAAAAGACGAGCAAGAAGCAATTCGCCAAGGCATTCATCAGGTGATGATGCTGATTGCTCCGTTCTTGCGCGATGCCGAGCGACTGCACCTCAATACCTTGGCGCAGGCCTACATCCGCTGACGGCGGGTGTCAGTGCAAGGCCGCGAGGCTCCGGCAAACAAAAAACCCCGGCAGTTGCCTGCCGAGGCTGCGGTCACCGTTGCACCTTGAGTGACTGGATTACGCGGCTTTGCGCTTCGCCGGCGCACGCTTGGCAGCCGTCTTGGCGGCCGGCTTGCGCACAACGCGACGGGTGGCGACCGTCTTCTTCACCCCAAAGCGCGCGAGCACGGGCTGCAGGCGAGTTTCAACTTCCGACTTGACGGTGGCAATCGTGGCCTCGGCGCGTGCGCGCAACGGGGACACGAATTTCTGTGCGCGAGCACGCGCCTGGTCGATAACGCCGGTGACTTGGCCACCGAAGTTGGCGACAGTTTCGTTGACGCGGTCCTGCAAAGTGCGGCCCTCGGCCAGCACGGAGGAGTACAGCTTGACGCCCTGCTTGCGGCCGAGCGACACCGCACCGATCGCCGCCAGCCACAATTGACGGACTTCGAACGCGTTTTGTTTGGCGCGAGCGACACTGCGCGATTTGATTTGCTTGGCCATCTGAAACCTCTTGGGTGGGTTGCGAAAAAAGTGGGGGTGGTTGCCCCGCGGTGCGTGCTCCGCCCTTGGGGGTCGTGTCGTATCCTAGGCACGCTGTCTAGAGCGATCACACTAGCGTGCACCAGCATTTACGAGGGTTTGACGATGGCCAAGAGCAAGCTTTGGGCGAAGTTTCCGCATGATGCGAAAGGCTTCGACTATTCCGCCGATAAGCTGGAGAAAAACTGGGCGAAATTGCACGCTGGCGACTGCGAACCGTTTCCCGATGAAACGCGCGTCAGCGCCGTTTTGAAGGCGATTCCGAAGCTTGCAAAAGTCAGCGAAGCGGCCAGCATCGCCAGCGCACTGCAGCAAGCGTGGCGTGACTACCACCGTGGTGATTTCCACGCCGCGTTTACCGCCGGCGAAGCCTTGGGACCGCTCGGCGTTTCAGTCGCAGTGAAGGCCGGCGGAATTCATGCGGTGTATTTGCTCGATGACGAAGCCGAACAGTTGCAGCGATTCGAAGCGCTGAACGCAATGGCAGAAGCTGCTTGCAAAGTATTGCCTGACGAAATCAACGCGCACTACCGGCGCGCCTTCGCCCTGGGACGCTATAGCCAAGGCATATCGATTGCCAAGGCACTTTCGCAGGGCTACGCGGGCAAGGTGCGCGAGAGTCTGGACAGGACACTGAAGCTGGCCCCCAAACACGCCGAGGCACACACCGCGCTGGGTCTGTATCACTGCGAAGTGGTGAGCAAGGTAGGCGGAATGCTTGCTGGACTCACCTATGGTGCCAAAGCGTCCACCGGCGAGGACTTGTTGAAAGCGGCCATCAAATTGACCCCCGACTCGCCCATCGCCCACATCGAGTTTGGCAACGGGCTGATGCTGCTGCACGGCAGCAAGCGCGAAGACGACGCGGCCGCAGCTTACGAGAAAGCAGCCAAGTTAAAGCCCAAGGACGCTATGGAGAAGCTGGACGTCGAGTACGCCAAGGCACAACTCGAAGATTGAGGTCGGCGAGCGCGACTTGGCCAGAATCACCATCAAACAGGAGAGCCACGCGACAACCTCGGTGAGCGCCACCGACACGCTTCAACCACCCGGCGCATACGCTTTGAAGCTCAGTCTGTCAAAGCCCGACCCCGCAACATCGACACCCGCTAGCGAGTGGTGGTTGTCAGTCTCGCGGCGGCTCGGCGACGCCGTTGAGACCGCTTGCCATGCGCCAGAACGGCACGGATCAAATGCCTCGGCTGGATCGGCTTACTGAGATAGTCGTCGGCGCCGGCGGTGAGTGCATCGAAGCGGGTGTCGGGCTCGTCGTCACCGGACAAGAACAGCACCGAGACAAACTCCGAGCCCGGCAGGGCCAACAATTGTTCGGTTAACTCCAAGCCATCGATCTCGGGCATATGCAGGTCAACCAACACCACATCGGGCAATTCCTGGCGCAACGCGCGCATTGCGCTTTTGGCGTCGTTGCAGCAGATCGCGCTGACTCCGACGCGACGCAGAATGCTTGAGCAAAACAGGGTCTGCGAGGGGTCGTCGTCTATCACCACCACGCTCAGGGCTTCTTCGCTGCGCGCTGCCAGAATATGCGATAAACGCTCCACCAGATGCTCTGGAGATTCGCCGCCTCGCAACACGTGGTCGGCTCCGGCGCGCAAGGCGCGCACGCGCTCTTCCGTGCTGGCATCGCCGAGCACTGCTACGTAAGTCGGTCGGCTGGCGTGGGTGTGGCTGCTGGCACTCGAGGAGCGACGCTGCAGGTCCAGCAGCACGCCCAGCGACTCGCCATCGACGACCACGCAGGTCACGCCATGCTCGGGCAGGGCATCGGTCCAACCCAAGGACGGCAGCAAAGTCGCAAGCTCTAGCCCTAAGCTGGCAAGCGCCTGCCGCATCCGTTCGATCAGGCGCGGGTTGGCGCTGATGCACCACACGCTGGCGGTGGGTATGGCAACCGTTTGAACTTCGTGGCGGATCGCTTCGGCAGGCGCAATCCCAACTGGCATTGCGTGTTTTGCAGGCTCACTTCGCGCTTCAACGGCGATGATGTCGTCGGCATCCTCGGGCAGGTTTTCATCGACCGATGCAAACAACATAGCATCGGTCAATTCCAGTAACTCGCCCAACTGACCACGCGATGGCTGCGGCCCGTGGCCGAGGAATGCACAAAGCGCAGTCGACAATTCGAGTGTCGCCTCCAACAACATTTCTTCGCCACGCGCATCGGCTTCAATGGCCAAGCCGTCCAATTGCTGATGCACGCGCTGAACTTCGTGGGGTTGCCAGTCCGTTTGCACGCGTGCACAGAACCGCTTGGCCCAGTCGAGCGCGCGGTCATGCAAGGTCTGCTGTAGGACTGAACTCATGTTGTCACCGTACCCCGACAGTGTGCGTCCACACTATAAAATTTTGTCCTCGCTGGCGACCGGCCGTGCGCGGCGCGCTAGGCTGTTCGCTAGGCCACCAGACCACCAAGCAGACCAGCCATTGTGAACCAGAGCGAGCCGGAGAGCCATTTGCGACACACAGATGGCGTCGTTAAGCCTGATGGCTGCAGCTCGAGTCGGCGGTCAGGATGACATCGACCTTGCTCGAACGCTTCCGCAACGATTTTCAGTTGGCCGTCATCACTGTGGTGGCGGCCCTGGCCGTGCTCACAATCTTTCCGTTTGCGGTGTTTCGATTTGCCAACGGCCAACTGATGCTGGGCGCGGTCGACAGTCTGATTGTGCTTGCCATTGTTTGGGCACTGTCGCGCACGTGGCTTGGCGGCAGCGTGCAACGCGCGGGATTACTGATGGCAATTATCACCACCTCAAGTTGCATGTTGGTCTGCATATTGTTTGGTCGCAACGGACTGCTGTGGGCCTACGTGGTGTTCACCACCAATTTCATGATCACCGAGCGCCGCTATGCGTTGATCGGCAATGCCGTCCTGTTGTTGGTGCTGGCCTTACTGCCCACCCTGTTCACGCAGACCTTCGAACGCGTGCTTTTTTTTGCCACCGGCAACTTCGTCAGCTTGTCGGCGTTCATGTTTGCCTATCACGTGGCCGGTCAGCGTCAGCAATTGGTCGCGTTGGCGTCCAATGACGCGCTGACCGGTATCCGCAACCGCCTGGCCATGAATGCCGATCTCGCGCTGGCGGTCACAACTCGTAGCGACAGTCAGCCCTGTGGCATCGCCATGCTCGATCTTGATCGCTTTAAACGCATCAACGACGCCTTTGGACATGAAGCGGGTGACCGGGTGCTGGTGGAATTCGTGCGTATCGCCGAGGCAAACTGTCGTAAGCGTGACCGCCTCTACCGTTTAGGCGGCGAGGAGTTCGTGTTGTTGATGCCTGACACGCCAGCAGCGGGTTTGCGCGCTGCTTTTGAAAAACTGCGCAGCGCGGTCGAGACACAATTGCGCGCACCCGACGGTTGCGCGGTGACGGTGTCGATCGGGGCGGCGCAGTTAGTGGACGAAGTCGACTGGTCGGCTTGGCTGGCGCGCGCCGACAGTGCGCTGTATCGGGCGAAAGGCTGCGGTCGCAACAATGTCATGCTGGATGGCGATCCGCTGAGCGAGGCCGAGTCGGCCGACCACGAGCGGCGCGGACGTGCAAGCACAACTACTGACGCGGCCATTGCTCAGCCGACTGCAATCCCAGCGATTAGGCCGTGAGCAAACTTCGCAACAACGCAGGCAACTGACCGCTGCAAGCCGCTAGGTTCGCGAATACTTCCTCGAGGGTAATCGGGGCCGCATCACCACAGCCTGCGGCCCAATTCGCGACCGGCGCAACACAGGCATAGTCCAAAGCCAGCTCGCGAGCCAACGCCGCTTCCGGCATGCCGGTCATACCGACCACATCGCAACCGTCAGCGCGCATGCGCCGGATCTCGGCCACCGTCTCAAAGCGCGGCCCTTGGGTTGCGCCATAGCAGCCGCCGTCGACCAACTCGATGCCCGCCTGTCGACCCGCTGCCAACAAATCGTTGCGAAGCGTTTGTCCGTAAGGATCGCCGAACTCGGCGTGCAGCATGTCGCCAGCGCCATCCCAGTAGGTGGCTTCACGGCCATGCGTGTAATCGATGATCTGGTCGGGAACGAGCAAGGCACGCGGCACTGCCTGTGCGGTGATGCCGCCCACGGTATTGATCGCCAACACCCGCCGCACACCCAGCGCATGCAGTGCCCATACGTTGGCGCGATAGTTCACCCGATGCGGAGGTAGTGCATGCGACTCGCCATGCCTGGCCAGAAAAGCCACCCGCCGAGTACCAATCAAGCCAATCCGAATCGGCCCCGACGGCGCGCCAAACGGCGTCTCCAGTGTGTGTGACTCGGCGTGCTCAAGTTCGCTCAGAGCGTACACGCTGGTGCCGCCGATGACGCCCAAGCAGGGTGCTGTTGGCGTCGTATCAGCGCTGCTAGTCGGCGTTGGCATAAACAATGCGGGCGTTTACTTGAGGGCGTAAATCGCAGGCAAGTTGCGCCCTTGCTCGTAATAATCCATGCCGAATCCGAACACGTAGCGGTCCGGCACGTCGAGCCCCACATAGTCTGGGACCAAGTCTGCAACGCAACGGTCGTGCCTTTTCCACGCCAGCACGGCGATCTTGACCTCGGCGGCCCCTTGCTGCTGACACCATTCACGCACGGCAAGCAGAGTCGGTCCTTCGTCGAGGATGTCGTCGACCAACAGCACTGCCTTGCCATCGAGTGCGATATCCGGCTGCCGCAGCCAGCGCAATCCTGAGCCTTGGGTAGCGCCGCGGTAACGCGTCGCGTGCAGATAGTCGAACTCGCAATCCATACCCAACGCGAGCGCCAGCTGGCCGGCGAAAATCATCCCGCCATTCATCACGGTAAGAAACAACGGCCGCTGGCCAGCGTAGTCGTGGCGAATGGCCGCGGCCATACGCTCAATGGCGGCATTGATCGCGGCGCGTCCATGCAGCTGATCCGAGCTGTTCAACGCATCGGCAAGACTGGGAATAGGAAAGTTCATCGTCTTAAGCTACTCGAAGTCCGTTATCAACGATGGCTTGTTGCGCTTGCGCGTAACGAGGCAATGCTTGCAAGGCGCTCCAATCCGGCGCCGGGCGGCCTGCCAACAAGCCAATGGGAGCCGCCTCAGCGACCGCTGTCGCGGGCAAGGCAGCCAGCGAGTCCGGCACCAGGGCTGGCGCACACACCAGCACCAGATCACAGCCAGCATTAAAGTGCGCGCGCAGACGGGCGGCGACGCCGCCAGCCGATTCCGCGGCGGCCATGCCGATGTCGTCACTGATGGCGATGCCGGTAAAACCCATTTGCTGGCGCAGGATGTCAACGATCCAGCGCTTGGAATAGCCGGCCGGGTCGGCATCCACCGCCGGGTAACTGACGTGGGCGAGCATGACGGCCTGCGCGCCGGCCTCGATGCCAGCACGAAACGGCAGCAGGTCTTCTTCCTGCAACTGCAGGAACGACCTCGGGTCGACCGCCGAATCGAAGTGAGTGTCTTCCAACACCGATCCGTGCCCCGGAAAGTGTTTGAGCGTGGCCGCCATGCCGGCCGCGTGCATGCCTCGCACATAACTTCGCGTAAACGCCGCCACACACTCGGGATCGGCGGAGAACGCCCGCTCACCAATGGCCCGATTGCCGCGGCCAAGGTCAACGACAGGCGCAAAGCTGAGGTCGACGCCAATCGCGCGCATTTCGCTAGCCATGAGCCACGCATGGGCTTCGGCCGCGGTCAACGCACCCTCGCCTTCTGCTGCCAGCCGCTCGCCAAACAATGACAGCCGTGGCAGCGCGGTAAAGCCCGCGCGGAAGCGCTGTACCGGCCCACCTTCCTGATCGACACAGATCAAAATGGGTCGGGTAGCAGCCGCGCGGCAGTCCACGATCAATCGGGTGACCTGTTCGCGATCTGAAAAATTGCGAGTAAACAAAATCACCCCGCTGACGGCAGGATGCTGCAGCCATTCGCGCTCGTGCTCTGCCAGCTCGGTGCCGGCAATTCCAATAATCAACACAACGGTTGCTCCGTTGATGGCACGCGCTCGACGGCCGTCCACGCTGAAAAGGGTCGCTCAGCCAAGGCCGAGTTGTAGTAGCGCATCTGCTCGGTGACCTCCACGCCCAACCACGCGGGACGCTCGAAGTGAGCATCCAGCGTTGCCAGCTCGATCTCCGCAACGATCAGGCCGGCGTTGTCGCTCAGAAACTCGTCAATCTCCCAGAGCATCCCGGCCACCTCAACGTGATGACGGATTTTCTCGACCCGTCCCGGCAAACTCAGTTCGGCCAGAATCTGTTCGGCATCGGCCAGCGGTATGACGTACTCGAACTCAGCACGACTGGCCCCTTGCACTCGCGCCTTGATCGTCAGCCATGCCGACTCAGCACCGATGCGCACCCTCACCGACGCACGCTCGCCGCCCAGATAGCCCTGCGCCAAACGTTTACTGCGAACGATCTGCGGCCGCCACGTCGCATCCACCAGCAGAAACTTGCGTTCGATCTCAATCGCCATTCGATAGTTTCACAAAACGCGACTGACTGCGCGCCGCTGGAAGCGCCGCTGGACACCCGGCTGGACACCCGCGAAAGCCGCTCAGCAACGGCCGTGGCACTCAGCTGACCCGCTCAAACACAGCAATCGACTCCACATGCGCGGTGTGCGGAAACATGTCCATTGCGCCTGCCGCAACCAGAGTGAATCCATGATCGCGGACCAGCAAAGCCGCGTCGCGGGCGAGCGAACCCGGGTGGCAGGACACGTAAACAATCCGCCGAACCCCACGCGTCGGCAGCTGGGCGATCACCGCATCGGCGCCTGTGCGCGGAGGGTCGAGCAGGATCAGGTCAAACTGTTCGGCCATCCACGACTCTGCGGCCAACGGTTTGGCGAGGTCGGCCGCGAAAAAGTGCGCATTTTCGATCCCGTTGCGACTGGCGTTTTCAC
>JBBQQV010000043.1:0-12130 GCA_038215505.1 Lysobacterales bacterium | reverse complement strand
TCGCGCGGCGCGGGGTTGGCGCTGCTGATTTTGAGCAAAGCCAAGGCGCGCAGAGTCTCGGGCTCAAGTTTCTGCCCATCGAACTTCGCAGCTTCCTCGATGAAGCCATTCAGCATGGTCAGCCAGCGCTCGTTGGCGGATGCAGAGACCGTGGCGCTTTCAGAATTGATATAGGTCGATGCCAACCAGTCAGCGGCGGCGACTTGCGGCGCTTGTTCACTGATGGCGGCATTGACCTCAGCCACCAACTGATCCGCCGATTTCGCAGGCGGCGTAACCACCGCTTCTGCGCTGGGCGGCGGCGCGGTTTCACCACCGCAGGCGCTGAGGCCGACAGCAATCGCCATCGCCAGCAGGGTGCGAGAAATTTTCACGAGACGGCTCCAGTCGGTCGGGCGCAGACGAGCGCGCGGAGCGTTGAGGCTAGTCCGCAGGCGAGCTCGAAGCAAGCAGGGCAGTTACCTCGCCGTGACGAGTCAACACTCGCTGTTGAATCAGCCAGTCGCGCGCGTCGCTTGCGTCGCCTTCGAACCAGGCGCGTGTGTTGCCCAGCCGAAAGCTGTAGCCCCACGCATCCATATCGGCCAGCAGACGCGCTCTACCGACGCCAGCCAGCGCGTCTGCCAACACAATCTGCAGGTAGCAGGTGGCGTCCTCTTCGATGTCCGAATCGGTCGCGTTGGTGTGCACCTGCTGTCGTCGTTCGACCGGCAGGACGATCAGATGGCTGGCCTCGTGCAGAATCGAATGCAGCGGCGTGTCAGCGCGCGCGTAGACCTGGCTGCCAATCACGCCGGCCTCGGAATCGCCCCAATAGCTGCCAGGAATCACCGCGCCATTGGCGACCAACACCAGCTCAAGTTCAAATCGCGAAAGCAGGTCGGCCACCGCTTGCGAGTCCAGATCACCCAAGCGCAACACCTCGGCGTCGCTGTCCAATCCCGATTCCTGAGACGCGCCTTCGTTGGTGGCGAACACGATCTACCTGCTGACGCTGTGCTCAGGCAGCGACACCGAAATATCGAGCACGTCATGATCGCCGTCCTTGGTCATTTCGACCTTGACAGAATCGACGTCGACGTGAACGTATTTCTTGATCAGCGCCAGCAGTTCGCGCTGCAGTTCGGGCAGATAGTCCGGCGCCCCGCGATGGGTGCGTTCTTGCGCGACGATGATGCGCAAGCGCTCCTTGGCAATGTGCGCAGTGTTCTTCTTGGGACGCAGAAAATCGAACAGGCTCACGGTGTCAGCCTCCGAAAATCTTGGAGAAAAAGCTCTTGCGCTCGACGGTAGTGAAGCGCATCGGTCGCTCCTCACCGAGTAAGCGTGCTACCGCGTCGATATAGGCTTGGCCGGCCAATGACTCGGGATCGAGCGCCACCGGCTCGCCCTTGTTCGATGCGTTGAGCACATCTGGCGACTCCGGAATCACGCCAATGGTCTTCAAACCCAGCACGTCTTCGACGTCGCCAATTGACAGCATCTCGCCGGCTTCAACTCGCTTGGGACTGTAGCGAGTCAGCAGCAGAAACTCCTCTACTCGCGTGCCTTGCTCGGCGCGGCGGGTCTTGGAGGCCAGCAAGCCCAAAATGCGGTCGGAGTCGCGCACCGATGACACTTCCGGGTTGACCACGACCACCGCGCGATCAGCGAAGTACATCGCCAAGTGGGCGCCGCGCTCAATACCCGCGGGCGAGTCGCAAATGATGTGATCGAAGCCATCGGCGGCCAAATCGTTGAGCACTTTTTCGACGCCTTCCTTGGTCAGCGCGTCTTTGTCGCGTGTTTGCGAGGCGGCCAAGATGTGCAAAGAATCGATTCGCTTATCGCGTATCAGTGCTTGTTTGAGCGACGCCTCGCCTTGAATGACGTTGACGAAGTCAAACACCACGCGGCGCTCGCAGCCCATGATCAAGTCGAGATTGCGTAAGCCGACGTCAAAGTCGATGACCGCCACGCGCTTACCGCGACGGGCCAGTCCGCAAGCCAAGCTGGCGCTGGTCGTGGTCTTGCCGACCCCACCTTTGCCGGATGTAACGACGATGATCTCTGCCAAAGTGCTGCTCTCCTGTAACTAATGCAATGAATAAGAATGGTGGTGCGGTCGCACGTTCGTGGCCTGCGCGTCCAAAATCGAGGATCTGTTTACGCTGGCTGAGCGGCAGCTTGCCAGCCTGCAAGCAAGCATTTGCTCAAGTTCAGTGCGCAAGCAAGCCAGCGCTTACTCAAGCAAGCTCAGCGAGCCGAAGCTTGCCGTCTTCCAGCCAAACCTGCACTGCACGCCCGCGCAAGTCCGCCGGGATCTCTTCCATGACCCGATATTGACCCGCAATGGCCACCAACTCGGCATGAAACTCGCGACAAAATATGCGCGCGCCGGTGTCGCCCTGCGCCCCCGCCAGCGCGCGACCACGCAGCGCACCATAGATGTGGATTGAGCCATCCGCGATGACTTCAGCGCCTGCACCCACGCCGTTGCACAAGGTCAGGTCGCGGCCCGCCGCGTACAACTGCTGTCCCGAGCGTACGGGTTGGGTATGCAGCATGCCAGTTTGTGCCGCCGGCGTTGCGGCCGGCGGCGGAGCTGGCGTTGGCTCGGCGGCGGGCAGCGGCGCTTCGCTGCGGCTGTCAGCGGTCGGTTCGTACTGCGCGCGAAACTTGGCCAATAAGGGCAGTCCAAGGGTGCGCGCCAGCTGCTCGATTTCGGTGGTGCCAAACGCCAGCGCGACCGGGTGGACACCGGCGTCGCGCAAGCGGGCTATCAATTGACGCGCGGTATCCAGTTCGGGACAAGCACTCAGATAGCCAAAGTCGATGACCACCGCTGCGCGTTCGAACATTTTCGGCGCACGTTGTACGCGCTCGACCATTTCTTCGCCCAAACGGTCGATGTCGAGCTGGCGAACACGCAAGTTGGCGATTCCCACTTGGCCAAACTTTAGCTCGCCGGCTTGTTCAAAGTCGGCGCGTGGCGAGGCGGCCATGGGATCAGGTTCCGGTTGCGCGCTGAGGGTCCGGCGACGGCCGCTCACGTGCGGCGAGCCATGGCACATCGGGCAGGCCGCCGCGGTCAATGAAGGTCTCGCGCACGTAGGCGAAACTGCACAGGTCCTTCGCCAGCAGTGAAACCCGTCGGCCTACGCCTGGCATCAGCTGTTGCCCGACCTCATGAAATCCGTAGGTGCCGTGAAACAGCACGGCCACGTCGTTGCGTGGCTCCAGGAATACTTCGCAGGCGAGCAAGGGCACGCGCACTTCGGCAAAGCCGGTCACGTCCGCATAGAACACGCGCCCAAGGCCTGAGCCGCGCCGCGTGCTGGCGACGACGATCCGGTCGATATACAGGAATGCCTGGTAGCGCTGCTGGAACCAGCGGAAATTGGGGCTTTCGTAATCTGCATCGGCGGTATATGCAATCAGGAAACCGGCGAGCAGTCCGTCCACTTCGGCAACCCTAAAATAACCGGCTTGCTCAAAGTGGCAGCGGATCGCGGCGTAGTCGAGCGCCAGAATGCTGGAGCCCGCCGCGTTATTGAGTGCAAGCACTGAATCGAGGTCCTGCTCGCGCACGTCACGCAGATGAATCGCCATTCCTTCACTCTCCCTGGAATGCGGTGGAAGCGCCCAAAATCCGTCAAGGGCGCACCGTTAGACGGAGGATTATCGCATGAAGGTCTGCACCCATATCCTCAGATTTTCGTTAGTCGTGAGGTCCAGGCGTTGGCAAACCACATGACCACGGGTGACTTCGGGCAGGTGGCGACGACGAACGCTCGGCCTACACTGCGAGCCATGGCACTCCGACTTACGCCCACCCAGCAACTCCGTTACGCCGGTCTATTCACTTGGGCCTGTGTCGGCATACCCATGGTGTCGACACCATGGTAATTCGATGAGTCGAGTGTCTTGGATCGCAGCGACCATCTGGCATGGCGCGCCTGCTATTTCGGCTTTGGAGCCTTTTACTGGTATCTGACCCGGCGCCTGGGCGAGCGCAGCCGCCGACCCAAGGATATCGCCGCGCTGGTTTTGCTGACCCTGTGTGCGATTGGCGTCAGCCTGTTCAGCGACAGCGGCTTGGGCAGCATTTTGTTGATGGTGGTGTCAGGTGCATTGCCATGGCAGTTGCCATTGCGGGTGGGTTTGGCGTGGATGGCGACGCAACATCTGGCGGTGATTCCGGTGTTCGCGGGACAACCTGACTATCGGATGTTCGACGCTGTGCTACAGGCGTTC
Source organism: Lysobacterales bacterium (assembly GCA_038215505.1). Lineage (GTDB taxonomy): Bacteria > Pseudomonadota > Gammaproteobacteria > Xanthomonadales > Xanthomonadaceae > JANNWF01. The sequence continues at coordinate 7,894 of JBBQQV010000043.1, read as the reverse complement.
CTGTATGTCGGATTTTCCAGTTTTGTGTTCGTCACCAGCTTTGTCGCCCGCCAACAGGCCGAAGCGCGGGAGCAGCAGCGGCAGCTCAACGCCGAGCTGCGCGCCACCCGCGCCTTGTTGGCCGAGAGCAGTCGCCTGACCGAGCGCATGCGCATCTCCCGTGAGTTGCATGATCTGCTGGGCCACCACCTGACTGCGCTCAGTCTCAATCTTGAGGTCGCAGCGCACCGCTCCGAAGGGCGCGCGCGCGAACATGTGCGGCAAGCGCAATCCTTGGCCAAACTGCTGCTCACCGACGTGCGTGAAGCGGTGAGTCAATTGCGCGAAGACGATAGCCTCGACATCGGCCTTGCGCTGCGCCAACTCGCCGAAGATGTGCCTGGCCTTGAGGTGGATATTCAGGTGCCGCCGTACTTGGGAATCGACGATCCGGCGCGCGCCCATGTGGTGCTGCGTTGTGCGCAGGAGGCGATCACCAACGCAGTTAAGCATTCGGGTGCCGCGCAGCTGTGGCTGTCGGTATTGCAGGAGTCGGGTGGCATCGCCGTGCACGCCCGCGACAACGGCCGCGGCAGCGACGCTCCCAACGCTGGCAATGGCCTGCGCGGCATGCGCGAGCGGTTGGAGCAATATGGCGGCAAGTTGGAAATCGAATCCGCGCATGGGCGTGGATTTTCTCTGCGTGCTTGGCTGCCGCTGGCCCAAGCACCAACCCTCAGCGGGTCCTAGCGGGTCCTAGACATTGCTGGTGAAAAAAATGACTACTCAATTGATTCGTGTCGTCCTCGTCGACGATCAAACGCTGGTCCGCCAAGGCATTCGCTCGCTGCTGGAGTTGTCCGACAACATCCGTATCGTGGCGGAAGCCAACGACGGCAAGCAGGCCATCGAGCTGATTCCACAAGTGGCGCCTGATGTGGTGTTGATGGACATGCGGATGCCGGAAATGTCGGGCTTGGAAGCGCTGCAATGGCTGGCCGCCGAGAACAAGATGTTCCCAACCATCATTCTCACCACCTTTGATGACGACGATCTGGTCTTGGCCGGCATCAAGGCAGGCGCCCGCGGCTACTTGCTGAAAGACGTTTCATTGGAACAGTTGGTCGGCGCGATTGAAGCCGTGGCGGCGGGCGGCAGTCTGGTGCAGCCGGTGGTGACGCAGCGTTTGCTGTCTGGCTTGGAGCGCATGCACAACGAGTTCACCAGTCTTGATCGACCGGACCCGCTCACGGAGCGTGAGACCGAGATACTGCGTCTGATGGCCGGTGGCTATTCGAACAAGGAAATCGCCAATTCGCTCGGCGTGGCCGAGGGCACGGTGAAAAACCACGTCTCCAACATTCTTTCCAAGTTGGGCGTTCGCGACCGTACCCGGGCGGTGCTTAAGGCGTTCGAGCTAAAACTGGTTTGAGGATGTCGCCAGTGAGCATGTTCCACGCATGCCGGATTGGGCATCGTTTTTACCCGATCCTGTCGACGACAGGTTTGCCGCCCACCGCCGGCCTGCAAGTAGCTGCTGCGAGGCAGGCGGCAAGCCTGTTAACATTCGGCGCTCGTGACGTCGCCTGACTCGCGCGCCGTGCCGCAATGGCCGACAGCGATCAGTTGATTGTTCACACGCAGGCGCGGCCGGGTTGGGCCGTGAACGTAACCCCCGGAGCCCTGAATGATCCGTTTTCTCGAGCTGCTGACTGCCATTGTTCTCGTGGTCATTTTGTATGTTGTCGGCGGCGTGTTCCTGCCCGACAAGCGCCAAGTCGACCATTCGATCGAGACCAATCACCCGCTGCGCCAGGTGTTTGACACCATAGACGGTTTCCGTCGCTTTACCGCTTGGCATCCACTGCGGCAGCACGATCCACAGATTGTTTACACCTTGGAAGGGCCGAGCAAGGGTGTCGGCGCAAAGCTCAACTACGTCTCCAAGGATCCGTTAATCGGTGCTGGTACGTGGGAGATCATCGAGAGCGTGCAGGACGAGTACGTCGTCATTCGCATCGATAACGAGACTTACGGCAGCAACAAGATTGCTCGCTTTGAACTGCAGCAGAACAACAAGACCGTTGAGATCGAGTGGGGCTACAGCGTCGAATACGGCTGGGATCTGCGCGGTCGCTACGCTGGCCTCTACGTCGCCCGCAATGCGGGTGACGACATCCAGGCGGGTCTGAGCAATCTGGTCGGTTTTATCGCCACCATGCCGAATTACGACTACAAGAGCGTTGAAGTCGTGGAAACGGTAGTGGATCCGCAACATATCCTGTATGTCAGCACGTCTTCGAAGCGAAATATCAGCGAGGTCGAAACTGCCATGCTGACCGCGTTGGCCGCCGCTCGCAAAGCGGCAGCAGACAATGGTCTGTATGCGGCCGGCGTGCCGCGTTTGATCACTACCAGTTTCGGTAGCGACAAATACGAATTCGATGTGGCCGTGCCAGTCACCCGTACTCCGCCTGCCGAGCCGGCCGCTGAAACTGCTGCTGAGCCTGGCGCGGATGCAGCGCCAGCCGCCGAGCCGGTCGCGGCAGCGACGGATGTTGCTGCCGATACGCCAATGGTCGGCGTGCCACCTGCGGCACCCAAGGTGTTGCAGCCGTTGCAAGGTTTGACCCTGCCGGAGAATGTAATGCAGGGGCAAAGCTATTCCGGACGTGCGCTGACCACGGTGTATGTGGGTCACCCGGCGGCGCTGCCACTGGTGCGCGACATGCTGCGCTCGTATGCCGCGGCCAACGGCGAAGATATTCACGACCGCGCGTTTGAAGAGTACCTGACCGAGGTTGAGCAAACCTCGGCCGAAGATGCCCGCTTCAACGTGTATTGGCCGATTCGCTGATTTCGGATCAGCTCATTTCAGATCAGCTCATTTCAGATCAGCTCATCACGAATCAGCTCATCACGAATGCGACATTACTGTGGTGAGTAGCCGCAATTACAACGGCCCGCTTCGGCGGGCCGTTGTATTTTTGGCAACCGTTTCCCGCTACTACTCAGTTTGCCTGGCACCAGCCCGGGAACTATTCCGACTTGCTGCGGTTTATCGATGCGGCAATCCGCTGGTTGCAAACCAAAGGTGCGCCGACCCGGTGTGGTCAAGCCGATACGAGGAGGCCGATGCGAGTAGGCCGATGTGAACAGGCCGATGTGAGTAGGCCGATGTGAGTAGGCCGATGTGAACAGGCCGATGTGAACAGGCTGATGTGAGCAGGCTCATTTGAGCGGCCTGATCGCACGGCAGCCACGTCGTTGGCCTAAGCAAATCTGACCGATTGGATCCTGCAGACCCTCGCCTCGGCTGGGACGCGGGCACGGCGCGGATCGACTGCTCAGGGTCACAGGGACGAGCCAATTTGGTCGGCAAGCGACGAAACGACCCCAATTGAGTCAGCTACATGATTCATCCACGAGACAACCACTCAGGATTTTTCTGATGATCGAAGCTCGACAGCTCAGCAAACATTACGGACGCATCGCGGCCGTAGACCGCATTGATTTTCGGGTCGAACCCGGCGAGGTACTGGGATTTCTTGGCCCGAACGGTGCTGGCAAGTCGACCACCATGAAGATGTTGGCTGGCTTCCTCACGCCCAGCGCGGGCTCGGCCAGCGTGTGCGGCCACGACGTGCAAACTGATCCGATTGCCGCCAAGCGCGTCCTTGGCTACCTGCCCGAAGGCGCTCCCAGCTATGGCGAGATGACGCCATTGCAGTTCTTGAATTTTGTCGCTGATGTACGTGGGCTTGCTGGCGCTCACCGCCAAGCTCGGATTGACGATGTGGTGGGACGATTGCAGTTGGCTGCCGTGTTGGCACAACCGATCGACACCCTGTCGAAAGGCTTCAAGCGCCGGGTCGGGCTGGCGCAAGCCGTGCTGCACGATCCGCAGGCGCTGGTCCTGGACGAGCCTACCGATGGTTTGGATCCGAACCAGAAACACGAAGTTCGCAGCCTGATCCAATCGATGGCGCGCGACAAGATCATCATCATCTCCACCCACATTCTGGAAGAAGTACAAGCCGTGTGTTCGCGCGCCGTGATCATTGCGCGTGGCCGCCTGCTGGCCGATGCCACACCAGCTGCCTTGGAGGCGCGTTCGCGCTATCACCGGGCCGTGTCGCTGACTGCGCCCAACCCAGCCGCGTTGCGAGCCGACATGCTGCGCCTGGATGGTGTGGCCGCCGTGGAGATCGATGCGCAGGACGGCCGACTGACGGCGTTTCCAAAGCTTGGCGCGTCGATCTTTGAAGCGGTTTCCGCGTTTCTGCGCACCCAGAAAGTCGACTTTTCTGAGCTGCAGCTGGAGCGCGGTCGACTGGATGAAGTGTTTCGACAAATTACTACCACTGCCGCCACCACGGAGGCCGCCGCATGAACATGGCCAACAATCCCACGTCGGCCATTTTTCGCCGCGAATTACGCAGCTATTTTGCGACGCCGCTGGCATACGTCTTTATCGTCATCTTCCTGTTGCTGGCTGGCGCGTTGACGTTTTACCTGGGCGCATTTTTTGAACGTGGCCAAGCAGATCTGCAACCCTTTTTCAGCTTCCATCCGTGGTTGTATCTGTTCCTGATACCGGCGGTGGCCATGCGTTTGTGGAGCGAAGAGCGCAAGAGCGGAACCATCGAACTGTTGCTGACCCTGCCGGTCACGATGTGGCAAGCGGTCATCGGCAAATTTTTGGCGGCATGGGCCTTCGTAGGCATCGCCTTGGCGCTGACCTTCCCGATCTGGGTCACCGTGAATGTGTTGGGCGAACCCGACAACGGCACCATCGTGGCCAGTTACATCGGCAGCTGGCTCATGGCGGGGTCATTCCTGGCCATCGGTGCTTGCTTGTCGGCTGCAACGCGCAGCCAGGTGATCGCCTTCATCCTGACCGTGGTCGTCTGCTTCCTGATGATGCTGGCCGGCTTTCCGCTGGTGCTCGATGTGTTCCGTGCGTTCTTCCCACAGATCGTGGTCGACGCGGTTGCCCAGCTGAGTTTCCTGACTCACTTCAGCGCGATCGCAAAAGGCGTCATCGACCTTCGCGACCTGTTGTTCTTCCTGCTCACCATTGGCTTTTGGCTGTACGCCACGGCGGTGGTGATTGATCTCAAAAAGGCCGACTGAGGAATATGAGCATGTCCACTTTCGACCGCCGAACGCTTGCTGGCAGCAGCCTGATCGCGCTTGGTTTGCTGTTTGTTGCCGCCGTGGTGTTGAGCGGCAGTTTGTTTCGTGGCGCGCGCTTGGATTTGACGGCGAACAAGCTGTACACCTTGTCGGACGGCACGCGCAACGTGGTTGGCAAGCTGGAGGAGCCGATCAACGTGACGTTCTATTTCTCGGATTCGTTGGCGCAAGACGCACCGCAGTTGCGCACCTACGCCAGTCGCGTGCGGGAACTGCTGGAAGAGATCGCCGCCGCATCAGCTGGCAAAGTCGTGTTGCAGGTGATTGATCCGCTGCCATTCAGCGAAGACGAAGACCGCGCCACGGCAGGCGGTTTGCAAGGAGTGCCGATCGGCAGTGGCGGCCAAAACATGTATTTCGGCCTCGCCGGCAGCAATTCCACCGATGGCGTGGCCGCAATTCCGTTCTTTCAGCCAAGCAAGGAAGCCTTTCTCGAGTACGACATCGCCAAGGTGATTTCGAGCCTTTCGGAGGTGGCGCTGCCGGTGGTCGGCTGGATGTCCGACTTGGACATTGGCCCCGGATTTGAGCCGACCACCCAGAAAGTGAACGAGGGCTGGGTGATGTACACCGAGTTGGGCAAGCTGTTCGAAATGCGCCGACAGGAGACCACGACCAAGCAGATCGAACCTGAAGTGCAACTGCTGCTTCTGGTCCATCCCAAGGCGCTCTCCGACGACACGCTGTATGCGATCGACCAGTTTGTGCTGCGCGGCGGACGCTTGCTGCTGTTGGTGGACCCGCATGCTGAGGCCGAGCAAGCCGGGCAGGGCGTGGATCCGACCCAGGCAATGTTTGAGGGCAAGTCGTCTGATCTGGCCAAGCTGTTCACCGCTTGGGGCGTGCAGTACGACCCCGCGCAAGTGGTGTTGGATGCCCAGTACGCCTTGCAGATTCAAGCGCGGCCAGACGCCCAGCCGACGCGCCATCTCGGCATTCTTGGGCTTGGCAGCGCCGCTCTCAATCAGGGCGATGTGGTGAGCGCGCAACTGGAAAGCGTAAACATGTCCAGTGTCGGTCACTTCCAGTTGGCCGAGAACGCGAAGGTGAAGCTTGAGCCGTTGGCGCAAAGCTCAGCCAATGCCTCGCTGGTGGCGGTTGATCGGATTCGCTTTCTGCCCGACCCACAAGCCTTGTTTGCAGACTTCTCAGCGACGGGTGTGAACTATGTGCTCGCTGGGCGGCTGACTGGCCCGCTAACGACGGCCTTCCCTGATCGCACTGGCAAAGATCATTTGGCGTCCAGCCAAGTGGACGCCAACATCGTGTTGATCGCGGATACCGACGTGTTCTCGAATCGCTTGTGGGTGAATGTGCAGTCATTCTTTGGCAAGGACGTGGTGGATGCGTTTGCCAGCAACGGTGATTTCATTATCAACGCGGTCGACAATCTGGTCGGCAGCGCCGATCTCATCGGTGTGCGCACGCGGGCGACTTCCAGCCGACCGTTTGTCGCCGTGGAGGCGATTCGGCGGGCAGCGGATGATCGTTATCGCGCCAAGGAGCAAGAACTGCAGACCGAGTTGGCTGAGACCGAGCGCAAGCTCACGGAGTTGCAGAGCGCCCGTGGAGACTCCGGTTCAACTCTGTTGAGTGTCGAGCAACAGCAAGAGCTGCAACGCTTTCAGGATGAAAAGGCGCGTGTGCGGAGTGATCTGCGGCAAGTGCGTCGCCAGTTGGATGCGGACATCGAATCGCTTGGCGCCAAGTTGAAGTTTTTAAATATTGCCGGTGTGCCCATCCTGCTGACCTTGGGCGCACTCGGATTTGCCTTTTGGCGCAGCCGCAGGCGTCGGGAGCAAGGCGCATGAGCGCTCGTCAAAGTCTGATTACTGGCGCGTTAGCGGTGCTCGCCGTGGCGCTGGCATGGTGGGCGATGGACAGCCGGGCGCCGCAACGCGATGTGGGCTTGCAAGGACCATTACTGGCTGATCTTAAGGCGCAACTGAACGCTGTGCGGGAGGTGAAAATCGTCGGCGCCGCCAACGTTACGTTGGCTACGATTGAACGCGCTGAAGACGGCTGGAAGTTGCGCGAGCGCAATGGCTACCCGGTCGACGCAGGCAAGCTACGTGGCTTGCTGATTGCGTTGGCGGATGCACGTCGCGTCGAGGCCAAGACCGCAAATCCAGCCATGCACGAGCGGCTTGCTGTCGAGGACGTCGCTGGTGAAAAGGCGCAAGGCGTGGCCGTGGAGATTGCTGGCGCTGGCCCGACTTTCCGCGTCATCGTGGGTGAGAACAACGCACGCGGCAAAGGCACCTATGTGCGTTTGGACGGCGACGCAACCAGTTGGCTGGTGGATACCAATATCGCGGTTGAGCGGCGACCGGTGGAGTGGTTGCAACGCGAATTGATTCACCTCCCGACCTCGCGGATTGCCACGGTTGAAGTGACGCCGCCAGCGGGCGAGCCGATTCGCATTGCCCGCGAGAAAGGTCTTGCTGGCGATTTTCGCGTGCAGAACATGGCGCGCGGGCGCGAGCCGCAAAGCGAGTTCGTCGCCGACGCGACCGCTGGATTGCTGGACAGCCTGCGATTTGATGATGTCGTGGCGGTGGATGCGCTTGCGGAACCCGCAGACGGCGTGCGTGTCGCCCGCTTTGTCAGCAACGAAGGACTGACGGTGACCATGCGTTCCTGGCAAGCCAACGGAAAAACATACGGTCGTTTTGCTGCCGATCTGGATTCGGAAGTGGCGACCGCTTGGGCAGAA
>JBBQQV010000042.1:0-12173 GCA_038215505.1 Lysobacterales bacterium | reverse complement strand
TGCGACCACGCGTGAAGCCAATCGGGTCGATACACCTGATAAGCGTCTAGTGCGTCGGCGAGTCGGCAGGCCAGCTGCCAAGGCTTGAGCGGATCAATCCACGCGCTGGCAGGTGTGCCGCTGCTGCCACCGCTGTCATCCAGATAGCCGCGCAGCACCGCAAAGTCGGCACTCGCGGGCAACTCATCCAGCATTTCCAGCAACCGCCAGCGCAATGCCGCTCGCTCCCACGCAGGCGCGGTCACCACCGCAGCGCAAGCACCGGGCAAGCCAGCCAGCATCTGTGCAACCGCCTGCGCCGGCAATTCGAAACTGAGCTGCGCCGCCACCCCAAACTGCTGCGCCAAACGCAACTGCAGCCAGCGCCCCACGCCGCTATGCGGCACCACAATGCGTTCGGCGAGCAACGGATCGCCGAGAGGACCCGCACGCAGGCGCTCAGCCAGCGCATCGGCGAGTGCTTCGAGTCGATTGGAGACGGTTAGGTGGAGCACTTCACTCTCACCAAAGAGCCTCGCTCCATCTGATCACCTCGCCGCCAGCAAAATCTCATCACTCGCCACCAGCTCGCAGATCTTGCGCACCTCCCCATCCATCGCGCGGTCGCGTTGCATGAAGGGGATATCCTGGCGGATGCGTGCCAATGCCGCGGCGACGGCGGTGGCGGGTGCGAACTCTGCCGACGTTGCCAGCTGTCGCAGCAACTCGGCACAGTCTTCGCGGAATTGTGGATAGTCCTCGGATCCTGGCAGTGGTGCGCCCTGCACCTTCGCGCACAGCGCATCGAGGTCACCACGTCGCGCCAATCGCCGCGCCGCGTTGATCATGTCGCGACGGTAGTCCAGCGCCTGTGCGGCGGTATACAGCTCCAACGCCAACACATGCGCCAAATCTTCGGTCATCTCCAACACGTGGCGCGCTTCGTTGGCACCCATCGAGACGTGATCTTCGGCATTCGCCGAGGTCGGAATCGAATACACACTGGCCGGATGCGCACGACTGCAGAGATCGTTGACCAATGCGGCGGCGGTGTATTGCACGATCATGAAGCCGGAATCGGTGGCGTCCTCATTGCCGATCAGGAACGCCGGCAGGCCGTCATTGGTGGCGGGATCGACCAGTTTGTTCAAGCGCCGCTCGGAGATGCTCGCCAGCACCGGAATTGCTGCTTTTACGTAACTCATCACCAGCGCCAAGGGCATGCCATGAAAGTGGCCGGCCGAGATCACTTGATCTTCGATAACTTGCGCATCGGGCGTGTCCGGAAACAGCAAGGGGTTGTCGGTGACCGCGTTGAGCTCGACATCCAGCACGCGCGCCGCTTGCGCCAGCGCATCGCGCACCGCGCCGTGCACCTGCGGAATGCAGCGCAGTGAATAACTGTCCTGCGGCTGATGCTTCTTGCCGCCTTTGAAAGGCAGAAAGCGCTGATAGAACGACTCCCGCCCGTGTCGCTGCGCCACCGGCACATAGTCCCAACAGATATCGAAGTGCTGCGCTTGATCCTCGGGCTGCGACCACGATGCCATCTGCCACGGCCGGAACTTGGGCACCAAGTGGTAGGCGATGTCGAGCAAAGACGAACCCTGGGTCAGCTCACGCAATCGCTCGGCGGCATGCACTTGTCCTGGATGCGGACGCAGCGCGTGCACCTTTTCTTCGAACGCGCGGCCACGGCCAGCAAATGCCTCCAAGGTCATCGCTGCGGCGAGGTCGGCGGTATCTGCCAAGCGTTGCAGGCGATCCAGAGCCAACACGCCGGTGGCCAACATCTGTGCGGTGCCGTTATTCAGCGCCAAGCCTTCTTTGTGCGACAGCCGCAGCGGCATCAGCTCGGCTCGCCGCAGGGCCTCCGCACCACTCAAACGCTGGCCTTGGAACCACGCCTCGCCACCGCCAAGCAGCACGATGGCCAGATGCGACAGCGGCGCCAAGTCACCACTGGCACCGACGGATCCTTTTTGCGGAATCAACGGAATCACGTTGCGATTGAGCAACTCGCTCAACGCAGACAGCGTGCTCGGACGAATCCCGGAATGACCACGCAACAAGGTGTTGATGCGGATCGCCAACATCGCCCGCACCACGTCAGGCGCGAACGGCTCGCCGACACACACCGCATGGGTCACGATCAGATTGTGTTGCAGCTCTTCCAACAAACTCATAGCCGCAGGTGGAGCACCGGGCAAGCCTTCGCGCGCACGCCGCGAACCCAGCAATCGATCTGCGTTGCTGCCGAAACCCGTACTGACGCCGTAGATGGGTTCCTGCCGTTGCACCTGTTCAGCCAAAAAATCCGCCGCCCGTTGCACCGCGACCAAGGCCTGTGGATCGAGACTGACGCCGTGCCCGTGGCGGGCAATGGCGATCAACTGTTCGCGGGTGAGGGTGCTGCCAGTGAGGGTGATCGGGGTGGCCATGAGGTCATGCGCGCGTGAATGGTGCGTCATTGTGATCTGTGCAGACATCGATTTGCCCGCCCAGCCTCTCTGCCTTTCTGACTAAGCATTGCCGGCACCCTGGTTGGCCGCCGCGTGCAAGCGCCGCAGTACCTGTGCAGACAAGCGAAACGCCGGCTGTCCAAACTGAATACGTATGCAGGTTTCCACCCCACATACGGCCCTGCGCCTACCATGACGCAGTGCCGTTCTGGCGCAAATACAGCGGCGGCAAACACATTGAGCGCCGAGCGACGGCAGTTTGCCGCGCCTTGGCCCAACTTCTGGGAGGAAGTGATGGCGAACAAACCCACTCTGTCGTTTTGGCAGATCTGGAACATGTCGTTTGGATTCCTGGGAATCCAATTCGGCTTTGCGCTGCAGGGCGGCTTCATGTCGCGGATCTTCCAGACGCTGGGGGCGGAGAAAGACGCGCTGCCCCTGCTGTGGATCGCTGCACCGCTGACGGGCCTGCTGGTGCAACCGATCATCGGTTACCTGTCAGACCGCACCTGGCATCCGATCCTTGGCCGCCGCCGACCTTACTTTCTGATCGGCGCGGTATTGAGTTCGATCGCGCTGCTGTTCATGCCGCACTCGCCGACGCTGTGGATGGCAGTCGGCTTACTTTGGGTCTTGGACGCCTCGATCAACATCAGCATGGAGCCTTTTCGCGCGCTGGTGGCCGACAAGCTGCCAGAGCAGCAACGCTCATACGGTTTCGTAATGCAGACCTTGATCATCGGCATCGGCACCTGGGTCGCCAGCAATCTGCCGTGGCTGGTGAATCAGATGGGCGTGTCCAACGTGGCGGGTCCCGGCGTGGTTCCAGCGTCCGTGAAAATTGCGTTTGCTATTGGTGCCTTCGTGTTTTTAGCCAGCATCCTGGTGACGATATTCACCACCAAGGAGTATCCGCCGGAGGATTTGAATGCGTTTGAGGAAGAGAAGCGCAAGGGCAACCTGATCACCGAAATCGTCAGCAGCGTGCTGAACATGCCGCGGCAGATGTTCAACATCGGCGTAGTCCAGTTCTTCAGCTGGTTGTCGTTTTTCGCGATGTGGAGCATGGCAACACCAGCCCTGACCGAGCACGTATTTCAGGCGCCGGCGCCAAATCCCAAGGCGTTCGACATGAGCATTTCGAGTCAGGCTGAAGCCTTTACCAGCGCCAATGCGGCATTTCAGAACGCGGCGGATCTGGTCGGCTCGTACATGGGGTATTACGGGCTGTCATCGATGGCCGTCGCCCTGTTGCTGAGCTTCTACGCGGCCCGCCATGTGATCAACCGCAAGCTGGTGCACTTTGTCTCGCTGACCCTGGGCGGGCTGGGCTTCCTGTCGATGTCACAGGTGCCTGAGCCTGTTTATCTGATCGGCTCGTTTGCGCTGGTGGGGGTGGCCTGGGCGAGCATTCTGTCGATGCCATACGCCTTGCTTGCCAGTTCGGTCGAGGCAAACAAGATGGGCATATACATGGGCATCTTCAACCTGTTCATCGTGATTCCGCAGATCGTGGCGGCCACCCTGTTGGGGCCGACTTTGAACCTCTTCTTTGACGGCAAACCGATCTTCGCATTGATCATCAGCGGTGCCAGCCTGATCGTGGGGGCGCTGTGTCTGGTCCGCGTGCAGGAGCCGACCGCCGCACCGTCAAGCCCGATGGCGGTCGCGCACTGATGGCCGCCGCGTCCTTCTCGTCGATTCCTCACATTCCCAGAGCAAAACTCATGCGCCCTGTCCTGTCGATGATGATCGTGGCACTGCTGGCCGGTTGTACGCAGGACGTCCCGCCAGCTGCGCCGCCTGCTCCGGTGCTGCCACCGGCCTCTGCGCTTACCGAGTACTACGGCACCTTGCTGCCGTTTGCCGCCGAGTCGGTGTACTTCGTGGTGACTGATCGCTTCGTCAATGGCGACGTGAGCAATGACCAGCGCGAGCAAGGCGGTGCGCGCAAGACGTTCGATATCCCACTGCCACCTTGCGACGGCGTGGTCGGCAACATCGGCTATCTGGGCGGCGACTTTCGCGGCTTGCTCGACAACGCCGACTACATCCGCGAGATGGGCTTCGGATCGGTCTGGATAACACCCATCGTCGAGAATCCCGATGAAGCCTTCAGCGGCGGCGATCCGATCAGCTGCACCAGTTTCTTGAGTGACCGTGGCAAGAGCGCTTATCACGGCTATTGGGGCAGCAATTTCTATCGCGTCGATGAACACTTGCCGAGCGAAGGATTGCAGTTCGCTGATCTCACCCGCGAACTGAAGGCCAAAGGCCTCAAGACTGTGCTCGACGTCGTCGGCAATCACACCTCCCCCGCGTGGACGATGAGCGAGCGACAGCCGGGCTTTGGGCAACTGTTTGCCGCCGACGGCAGCCTGATTGCCGATCACGAAAACCTGCCGCCGGATCAGCTCAAGCCGTTGCAGAATCCGCTGCACGCGTTCTACAACAGCAAGGCTGACCTCGCCCAGTTGGGCGACCTCGACGCCAACAATCCGGCGGTAATGGATTATCTGGTCGGTGCTTATCTGCAATGGATCGAGCAAGGCGCGGCAGCACTGCGGGTCGACACCATTCGCCATCAGCCACTTGCGTTCTGGAAGACCTTTGCCGAGCGAATTCGCGAAAAGCACCCGGACTTTTTCATGTTCGGCGAAGCGTTCGACTACGAGGCTACCAAGATTGCTCCGCACACCTGGGACGAAAACGGCCGTTACAGCTTGCTCGACTTCCCGTTGAAAAAAGCGATGCTGGAAGTATTCGAGAACCCCAACGGCGACTATGCCGCGCTGTCGTCAGCTTTGCTGCTCACCGAAGGCCCGTATCAAAACCCCTACGAGCTGACGACCTTCTACGACAACCACGACATGCCGCGCATGAGGGCAAGTGATGCCGGCTTTATCGACGCGCACAACTGGTTGTTTACGGCGCGTGGCATTCCGGTGATCTATTACGGTTCCGAGATGGGCTTCATGCGCGGTCAACTCGAACACGGCGGCAATCGCGCCTACTTCGGCGTCGAGGGCATCGCTGCCGCGCGCGCCAATCCGATCCGCGAACATTTGACACGCATCGCCAAGGTGCGGGCGGCATCACCTGCGCTGCAACGCGGTTTGCAACTCACCATCGAGATGGCTGGCGATCGCGCCGCGTTCTACCGCGTACTGCAATTGGAAGGCGAAGCACAGACCGCGCTGGTACTGCTCAACAAAGGCGAGACCGCCGCCGAGTTCGCGTTGGGTGAAATGCAACAGGCTGGCCGCTGGCGCAACGCAGTGGCTGACGAAGTGGTTTCAATCGAGGCCGGTACGAATCAGCGTTTCAACGTCGAGCCGCACGCGGTGCAGGTGTGGTTGCTCGACAGCACGATCACCTCGCCAGCTCTCACTGCCAAGCTCGATCTGCTTATGGCGGGGCGTGAGCGCCGCACGAGCGGCGGATGACGACCTCGGCGGAGAGCATTGCGCTTTCCGCCGGTTCGCCGCGTATCTGTTTGAGCAAGCGATCAACCAGAATCTCACCGGCGAGCTTTGCGTTTTGCGTCACCGTGGTGAGCGCTGGAGCGGTGTAGCTGGCAATCGGCAAGTCATCGAAGCCGACCACCGAAACATTCTCTGGCACACGCAGGCCAGCGGCGGCCAAGGCTTGCATCGCACCAATGGCCAACAAGTCGCTGGCCGCGAACACGGCGTCCAGCTCGACTTGGCTGGCGAGCAACTCCTGCATCGCTCGGAAACCCACCTGCTCGGTCGAATCCACCGCATCCACCTGCAGTGCCGGATCGCGGGCGATACGTGCCGCCGTGAGCGCTTCCACATGGCCGTCGTAGCGATCTCGAAATTCCGGGAAGCGATCCGTGATGTTGCCGATAAAGCCAATTCGCTTGCGCCCCAAGTTCAGTAAATGCTCGGTGACAGCGCGCCCACCCTGCAGGTTGTCGCAGCCCACCGAGAGTCCAGGCTGCCCTTCAACCACCGCGCCCCAGCGCACAAAATGGGTGCCCTGCTCTTCCAACTTGCGCAGCTTGCTGCGGGCAACCAGATAATCACCGTAGCCCAACACGATCAGCCCGTCAGCCTTGTGGCTGTCCTGAAAATCCGAATGCCAATCGTCGGATTGCTGCTGGAAACTCACCAGCAGGTCATAGCCCTGCAGGCCGCAAGCGCGAGTGATCGAGCCCAGCATTGACAGAAAGAACGGGTTGATCAGCGAGTCGTCCGAGGTTGGGTCTTCAAACAACAACAAGGCCAAGGTCACTGAGTGTTGCCGCCGCAGGTTGGACGCGTTCTTGTCGACCTTGTAGTTCAGCTGCTTGGCAATCGCCTGAATCTTTCGCCGCGTGTCCAAACTGACCAGGGTGCTGCCGCGCAGCGCACGCGACACCGTCGACTGGGAGACGCCCGCCTGATACGCAATATCGAAGGAAGTGGCTTTGCCTTTCATACCTTGCCGTCGCGAGATGGGACGTCGCCGCCGCACCCGCGGCGCGGGCGCCGTCACGTTTAACGACGAACTAACGGCACACTTTTACCCGATCACCGGCAAAGTTCATGCTGCGGCGCAGCAAACGTGTCGATCCACGACCCAATCAGAGGGGCACGCTTTTGGTTTGACGCAGCAATACGGCGTATGTACGCTGCGGAAGTGAGCAGGATCGTATTCGAGTGGGATCCGCAGAAGGCCGCTAGCAACGTCAAGAAGCACGGCGTTTCTTTCGAAGAAGCATGATCGGTCTTTGCCGATGAATTTGCCAAGCTGATCGACGACCCCGCCCATTCAGACAATGAAGATCGCTTCATCTTGCTTGGACTCAGCAGTCTGTTGCGCGTGCTAGTCGTGTGCCACTGCGGTCGAGGGCGCGATGGCGTGATTCGCCTGATCTCGGCGCGAAAAGCCAACGCTTCGGAATCGACGCAATACACCCGGAGGTGAACCTATGCGCAAGAACTACGATTTCTCCAACGCCCGCAAGAACCCTTACGCCGCCAAGCTGAAGCGACCCGTGACTATTCGCCTTGACGAGTCATCGATCAGCTACTTCAAGGACATCTCTGCGACCGTCGGCATCCCTTACCAAAGTCTCATCAACCTGTACTTGCGTGACTGCGCAGCGTCGGGCAAGCAGCTGGATTTGAGCTGGAAGTGAGGCTAAGTCGCGAAATGAGCGGTGGGCTCCGCATGCCGTGTGTTGTGGAGGCCTGACGACCCTGCGCTCGGTTAACCTGGACGTCGCGCAAGGCCATGCGGTTGTTGCGCCCTACCGTCAAGTTTGTGCGGCGACGCTGGCCCGAGCAAGCTTTCCAATCCTCGCCCAATCCCGAGCCTTGAGCGCATCGGCAGGCACCATCCACGAGCCGCCGACGGTGATGACATTGGGCAAGGCGAGGTAAGCGGGCGCGCGGGCGGCGTCGATGCCGCCGGTCGGGCAGAAACGGGCTTGTGGGAAGGGGCCGGCGAAGGACTTCAGCGCATTGATGCCACCGGCCGATTCGGCCGGGAAAAACTTGAAACGGCGATGGCCGTGCTCAAGTCCTTGCATCAGTTCGCTGGCGGTGGCGACCGCCGGAATGAATGGAATGCTGGCTGTGGCAGCGGCGGCATACAGGGCTTGCGTGCAACCGGGTGCGATGGCAAACACCGCGCCAGCCGTTGTAACCGCGTCCAATTGTTCGGCGGTCAACACCGTGCCCGCACCGACGATGGCACCCGGCACGTTGGCAACGATGCGAGCGATAGCTTCGAGTGCGATCGCGCTGCGCAAGGTCACTTCCAGCACCGGCAAGCCAGCGTCCACCAAGGCGCGCGCCAAGGGTTCGGCATCTTCAATGTGCTCGATAGCCAAGACCGGCAACACCGGCGCTTGGCTAAGCCAGCGATCAACCGCCGCAGCGCGGGATTCTTCAGTCCAAAGGGTCATGCGGATGGCTCGCTGATGGTGGGTTGTCGGGCCGCCACGGCGGCGCCCAACAGTCCCGGATGCGGATGGGTGATGACTTGAATGGTGACCGATTCCAGATAGGCCGCAAAACGGCCTTTAGCCAGGAAACGCTCGCGGAAACCGCTACTGCGTAAAAACGGAATGAAGCGCGGCACGATGCCTCCAGCGATCGTTACGCAGCGTGCGCCATGAAGCAACGCGGCATCGCCACACACGCTGCCCAGCACCGCGCAAAAGCGCGCCAGCGCGCGTCTTGCTGCGACATCGTGACCATCCAAGGCTGCGGTGACGATGTCTGCGGGATCGCGCAGGGCTGGCGCGTGACCGTCGAGCGGCGCGCCATCTTCGCCGCGCAGCGCCGCATCGATATGCGACAGGCCGGCGCCGCTTAGCAGTCGCTCAGTGGACGCGCGACCAAAGCGCGCGGTCAGCCAGCGCGAGATGCAATGTTCTTCCTCACCCAAGGGCGCAAAGGTGACATGCCCGCCTTCGGTTTCAACCACTCGCCAACCGTCGTCAGCCGAGCCCACCAACAGCGCAACACCAAGCCCGGTACCTGGGCCAATGAGGGTAATCGGGCCATGCACTTGCGTTTGTTCGATGCCATGCAACAGCACCCGATCGGCAGCTGTGAGCGAGGGCACCGACCATGCCACCGCGCCGAAATCATTGAGCAGGCGCAGATGCTGCAAGCCCAAGCTGTGCTTTAGCTCACTGGCGCTAAATGACCATGCCCGGTTGGTCAGACGCACTTCGTCGCTGCCCACTGGCGCGGCCACGGCAATGGCGGCCGAACGTGGCATGGCGTGCTGGTCGGCCAGATTCAAGCTCGCGAGGTAGTGCTCGGCGGCGTGTTGCAAGCTGGCGAAGTGGGCATTTCGCAGTGAATGCGCGTGCAGCACGCAGGCGCTCGGGGCGTTGAGATCGGTCAGCGCAAAGCGCGCGTTGGTGCCGCCGATGTCGGCGATCAAAGCGAGGTTGCGGGGTGTGGATAGGCTCACAACTTCGGCGCACGCAGGCAATGTGTCAGGAGCGCACAAACAGGCTGCATGCGCCCTCTTCGGCGGTGCCGGTAACCGCGCGCATCAGCCCGAACAATTCCCGTCCCATGCCCGTGTGATTGCCCGCTTGCGCCGGAACAATCACCTCACGCGCTTGCCAGACCGCCGCATCGATATCCACTTCGATGAGGCCATTCTCGGCGTCGATGACCACCACATCGCCATCGCGCAGGCGCGCTATCGGGCCGCCATCCAAGGTCTCGGGCACCACGTGGATGGCCGCCAGCACTTTGCCGGAGGCACCGGACATGCGCCCATCCGTCAACAAGGCCACACGCTGCCCGCGATCCTGCATGACCGCGAGCGTGGGGGTGAGTTTGTGCAGCTCAGGCATGCCGTTGGCGCGCGGGCCTTGACCGCGAACCACCGCGACAAAGTCTTCGGTCAAGCCGCCTTCGGCGAATGCCTCAAGCAAACTTTCCTGGGTATCGAAAAGCCGCGCCGGTGCCCGAATCGAGCGATGTTCAACCGCCACCGCCGACACTTTGACCACCGCACGACCTAGGTTTCCCTGCAGTCGACGCAAGCCGCCTTCGACGTCAAACGGCTCGGCCACGCCACGTAACACACTGCTATCCAGTGATGTCGCCGGCGGATCGCGCCACTTCAAATGGGTGCCGTCCAACCAAGGCTCTTTGGCCTGATCGAGCAAGTCACCGCCATGGACGCAGCGGATATCGCGATGCAGCAGGCCAGCCTCGACCAGTTCGCGAATCGTAAAGCCCATCCCACCCGCCGCATGAAAGTGATTCACGTCGGCGCTGCCATTGGGATAAATGCGCGCCAGCAAGGGCGTGGCGCGGGAAAGCTCGTCGAGATCGTCCCAATCGATGATCAAACCGGCCGCACGGGCTATGGCAACCAGATGGATTGCATGATTGGTGGAGCCACCCGTTGCGGCGAGCCCGACCATGGCATTGACGATGGCTTTCTCGTCCAGCGTATGTGCCAGCGGCGTGTACTGTTCCGAATGCGCGCCGATGCTCAAAGCACGCTCGGTTGCGGCAACGGTGAGGGCGTCTCGCAGCGGCGTGCCGGGATTCACGAATGCCGCGCCGGGCATGTGCAAGCCCATCACTTCCAGCAGCATCTGATTCGAATTAGCGGTGCCGAAAAAAGTGCAGGTACCCGGCCCGTGATACGAGGCAGATTCGGCCTCCAGCAGTTCGTCGCGACTGGCCAGACCTTGCGCGTATCGCTGCCGCACTGCGGCCTTCTCCTTGTTTGGAAGACCCGAGGTCATTGGCCCCGCAGGGACGAATATCACCGGCAAGTGACCGAAGCTGAGGGCGCCGATCAACAAGCCCGGCACGATCTTGTCGCAGACGCCCAGCAACAAAGCCGCATCGAACATGTCGTGCGAGAGCGACACCGCCGTCGCCAAGGCGATGGTGTCGCGCGAGAACAGCGACAGCTCCATACCGACCCGACCTTGGGTGACGCCATCGCACATCGCTGGCACGCCACCGGCTACTTGCGCAGTACCGCCAGCGGCACGGGCGATGGCGCGAATCAGGGTCGGATAGTGTTCCATCGGCTGATGCGCCGAGAGCATGTCGTTGTAGGCCGTGACAATGCCGATGTTGGCTCCGCGCGCGCCGCGCAACACAGGCTTATCGACACCCGAGGCGGCAAATCCGTGCGCCAAGTTGCCGCAACTCAAGCGCGCGCGGGAAGCGCCATTGGGACGGGCGGCATCCATCCGCTTCAGGTAATCCGTGCGGAAAGTCTGGCTGCGCTTGGCAATGCGAGCGGTGACCTGGGCGACGGTGGGATGGAGGTTCACGGGCAGGGGCCTATCGATGTTGCGCGCACATTGACGGAAGGCCAAAAGCAGCCGCGCGGGAGCGCGGCCCTCCTAAAGGCAGACGCGCCGCGCTTGCAGGTATGCGGGGCGCGCTTGGAGGGCGCCGCTCCTGCGGCGCTGCCCGACTTGCGTTCTTGCAAACTCACCATCTCACGGACTCCAATGAATCTGCACATGCGCAGAGGGCGCGTGCAGCAGGCCGCTGATTGGCATCTGCAGTGGATCAGGTCCGGCTTGCGCGGCCCGCAACACCGCGCGCTTGGCTTCGCCGGTGATCAGCAGATGCAAGGAGCGGCAGTGCAACAAGCGTGGCAAGCTCAAACTGATGCGCGCAAATGGCGCTTCGGGTGGCAATGGTTGCGGGTCGATGCGGTAAGCCGCTTCGGCATCAGCGCTCATCGCGGCAGGCAACTGCGTGGCGTGCGGAAACAACGATGCGGTGTGCGCATCACCGCCCATTCCCAGCAGCACGACGTCGAAGGCTTCGGTCGTGTGCGCGAGCAATTGGCGTGCGTGAACTTCGCTGCGCGCCGGATCGCCATCGGCCGCCGTCAGCGCGGTGATGTCGACTCCCGCCACGCTGGCAAATGCACGCTGTAACTCAGCGGTGTTGCTGGCGGCGTGTGACAGCGGCACGCAACGCTCGTCAGTGGCGATGATATGCACGCGTGACCAAGGCAAATCGAGCTTGGCGAACGCGCTGTAGGTGAGGAAAGGCGTGCGGCCTCCGGCCAGCGCCAGAATTGCGCGTCCGCGCTCGGCAATAGCCAGCCGACACACACTCGCCAGTCGCGCGGCCACGTCGGCGGCCAGCGCCTCCGGGCCCGAATAGGTGTGCTCGACCCAAGCCATGCGGACTATTCGCGCCAGCTGTGACCGTGGCGCTCGGTCAGGGTCACCGAAGCGTTGGGTCCCCAAGTACC
>JBBQQV010000041.1:0-12180 GCA_038215505.1 Lysobacterales bacterium | reverse complement strand
CGCGCCATGTTGGCGTCCAGCAGGCGTCGACGCAGTCGCTTGTTGACCGCGATTGGCACATCCGAGGTAGTGTCTGAGCCACCGCCGATACCGGCTTCAATCTGCCCCAGGGCAATCTTGTTGGCAACGGTGATCACGGTATCGAGGCTGGTGCCGCACGCGCGTTGCAGGGTAATGCCCGGCGTCAACGGCGACAATCCGGACGACAATGCCGCCTCGCGGCCCAAGTTCCAATCCGACGAGTGCTTGAGTACCGCACCCATCGCGACCTCGCCCAGCACTTTGCCGTGCAGTTCGAACTTCTCGACCAGCGCACCCAGCGTGCGTATCGACATGCCCAGGTTGCCGACGTCGGAATACGCCGTGTTGTTGCGGCAGAACGGGATGCGCACGCCGCCCAAAATGGCGACCGGACGGACCTGACGAGGAGTGTTCATGGGCACGCTGGACTTGAGTCGCGGAAGGGCTCTGGATCATAGCGCAGGCGGGCGGCGCTAAGGCCGCTGCGCGGCTGGCGCCTTCACTTCGCCGCTGCGCGGCTCGTTTGGTCGGCCGCCGCAGCAGCCTGTTTGCAAGCAGCAATCAGTCAGCAGGCTTGGCGAAAAACGCAGGCATCGCGGGCCACAGGGTAAATCCCCACGACTTCTCGCGAATCAGTCCTTCCCAGGTGTCCGCGATCCGCTGCATCAGGTCCGGGTCGTTGGCGTCAAATGGACCGAACACCCGCAAGTCACGACGACCGCTATCAAAATCCAGCCCCAGCGTAAAAATGACCACTGGTACAGCCGCTTTGCGTGCGATCAACAACAGACCTTCCGGCATGTAACCCGTGCGTCCAAACAAGCGCACCGGCACCGACATGCGCGTCTCCGACGGCGGCACATCGGGCGTGCCTATCACCCAGCGGCCCGCTGCCAAAGCGGCAAGACTCTGCTGCACCGTGCGCGGCGCATAAATCAGCGGGCCGCCTGAAGCCCGCGCGAGCTCGCGCAAGCGCATGTGGCCATAGAGGTACCCAAGTCGCGCCCCACCCATCGAGCGCTTGCTGAAGCGACCTGCAAGGACCGACGAGGGATAGCCCGCAGCCAGCAAGGCCCGCACTCCCCACATGCCTGCGCACCAGTGAAAGAAGGCACCGACGGCAGCCCCTTGCAAAACTGGCCACTCGCCTCGGCGATCCGCATGTCGTCGCAGCCAACTCTCGCGACGCAATCGCGACAGCCAGTAGTCGGCATGATCCACCAACCGACAGGTACGGTAACGCCACGCCCAATCGAGTGGATCATCAATCTGCACCAGACCGAGTGAAAGCGCTTGTGCCAACGCCGGTTTCCACTCGGCTTCGTAAAGGCCGGGATAGCGCGCTACTCGGCGCAGCACCCGGTAGGCAAGCGGCCAGGGCATCAGCAGAGACAGCGCTGGCAGGATGAACAACTCGAACAAACTGCGGCATTCGAGCCTTATCAATCTATTCAAGGGCATTGCACGCGCAGGTGTTTGGGCGAAACGACGAATGAGCGATGGTACGTTACTGCTCCCTTTACTGACTCGGTAGTTCGATGTCCGCCACTTTGCACTGCCTCGGCGCGCTTGCTCTTGAGATCTCTGCAGATGGCCCCGCCGGGTCGCTGACCTTGGAGCGTGAGGTCGCTGACGGTTTGGTCGAATCACTGGGTGACGACCTGCGACGCTTGCTGCCCGGGGTCGAAGCTCTGGATGCAGGCATCGCCTGTGCATTGTTCGACCCTGCCGAACTGCTGCGGCCAAGCTGGCCCGTGCACGCGGCATTGGCCGAGCTCAGTGGCAGCGCGCCGGGCCGGCGCGGCGGGCGAATGATTGCATTCGGCGCGCAGTCTGGTCGCATGCCGGCAGTGGCGTTGCAGCCGGAGCCGAGTTTGGCAGGCGGATTACTGCGGTTGTTGCCGTTTGCGCTAGTCGGCGAGCCGGCACAGGTGCAAGCCATCGGTCAGCGCATGGAAGCAACGCTGATGGACGTCGGTATGGCGGGTGCGCAAACGGCGTTGGATTGCCAAGCTGCCTTCGGCGTGCAGCTCGAGCACGCGCGTTGGCTGAGCCTGCACGACTTGGCCGCGATGATCGCGATGCAATACGACCACGCTGGTCTCGCCGGTTGCTGGCGATTGATCGAAGCAGCCTTGCTGGCGCCCGCCAGTGAGGAATGGCTGCGCGAGGAAGGCGAACCGCTGGCGCTGTATCGCGACGGCGAGGTGCGCATCGCACAGCTGCAAAGCAACGCTGACGAGGCTGATCCGAGCCTGCTCAAGCAATCCATCATGCGCACTCGCCAGCTGCGCGCGATCCTGGCGGCACACGGGGTGGCAAGCTCGCTGTTGCCGGTGGCGGCGCATGAGAATCCTGAGATTGTGTTGAAGCCCTCGCTACAGTAGCCGCGCTGTCCACCCTCTGACGCGATTCACGTTGCGCCCGCGCCGCCGTCTTTTCGGATTACCTCGGCCAGCCACGGCAGTCCCTGCTCGAATACGAGATAACCCGCGTCCTGCATCCCCAGCGCGGCGTATGTCGCTTGCGCGCGCTGGTTGTCCCGCTCCACATACAGGCGCAATCCGCAAACGCCTGGCGCGGCCTCACAAAGCGCGTGCGCATGTTGATACAAGGCGCGAAACACGCCGCTGCGACGCGCGGATTCGACGATGTAGACGCTCTGGATCCACCACCAGTCGGCGCAGCGCCAGTCGCTCCACTCATAGGTCAGCATCAGCGTGCCGACGCGCTCACCGCCGCGCTCGGCGATGAAATAGCGCCCGCGTATGGGCTCATTGAGGATGACGGCGATGCCGCGGCGCACGGTGTCAGGGTCCAGCCGCTTGTGCTCCGTTTCCCACGCCATCGCGATCGCGAAACTGGTTAGCGAGTCGATGTCAGCCAGGCCAGCGTCACGCAGGGTCAGATCGTTGCTGCTGGTCATTGCGGGGCTCGGATCAACAGGGCTTGGGTCAAAGCGGCTCGGATCAAAAGGGCTCGGATCAAACGGGCTCGGAACATCATGTATCAGCGTTCCCAGTGATAGTGATCGCTGATTACGCGTAGACGTGCACCACGTTTGGCGTCATCAAATTGGATGTTGGTGCTGCCCGCCCAGATTTGCCGAATCGACGATAGATTGGCAAGAGTAAGGCCTGCGCCATTCAGTCGGCTCAACACCTCGCCGGTGGCGGGGTCGTGCAGTGATGCATTGACGCTGCATGTCCCCGCCGCATAACAACGCGCGCTTAAACGCAGCTCAAGCACCGGCGAACGATCCAGGACTGTGATCGGCAAGGCTTGGCAAACGGGCAAAGTCGATGCATACGGGTCGCCCCAACCAAAGCGCTCAATCGCAAACTCGATAGAGACATTGGCAGGATCACTGGGACAGGCAGGATGGGAGCGTGGATCAAAGGTGCCGACGACGACGCCTAACCCGCCTCCCGGACCGTTCGGCAGGGCGAACATGCCGTTTGCAGCAAATGCAGATGCGCCAGCCATCACCGCAATGGCGACGTGCTCTTGGGTTTCCCGCAACAAAGCCTCGGCCGATATCTCGACACGAACCGATTGCTCTTCCCAGCTCAGCACTCCGCTGGGGCGGGCGGCCTCCGAGATGGTTTTCGCATCGCCGCATTCAAACGGCTCACACGGTGGAAACAGCGTAAAGCTCTGACTCTGGGCGCAAGCCGGGATTGCCATGAAGGCGAGTACGACTGCGCAAAGGATTCGCATAAGAAGAACTTCCTGGGAAGGAGATGACGTGAGAATGAGATGAGTTGGGAATGAGATGAGTTGGGAATGAGATGAATGGGGATTAGATCAAGCGGGACTCGGGCCGGCTAATCCCGAAAATTGTCGAACTGCAGCGGCAGCTCGAAATCGCCTTTGCGCAGGAGCGCCATGGCGACTTGCAGGTCATCGCGCTTCTTGCTGCTGACGCGCAGTTTGTCGCCGTTGATCTGCGCCTCGACCTTCAACTTGGCAGCCTTGATTGCGGCGACGATCTTCTTTGCCAGCGGCTGCTCAATGCCTTGTTTTACCGTCACCTTTTGGCGTGCTCGGGCCAAGTTGATTTCTGCTTCGCCGATATCCAGGCAGCGCGCATCAATGCTGCGGGCAATCATGCGCGCGCGCAGGATGTCGAGCATCTGGGTCAGCTGGAACTCGCTGGGCGCGCTCATGGTGACCACGTTCTCATCTGACTCGAAGCTGGCCTCGACGTTGCGAAAATCAAAGCGGGTGGTGAGTTCGCGTCGCGCTTGGTCGACCGCGTTGGTCAGTTCGTGATGATCCACTTCAGAAACGATGTCGAACGAAGGCATAAAGGGGGTTCGCTAGGTGGAAGGTTGAAAGCCTAGCGAATTCAGGAAACTTTCGGGCTAGCATCAGCAGCCAATCCAGATGGGACAACGCTATGGCCACTTTCGTTCGCGCCTTTATTGCCGGATTCATTGCCACCTTGATCTTTCACCAGGGCTTGTTTCAATTGCTGCACATGGCCGGCGTGATCCCCAACCCTGCGTGGAACTTGAGCCCGGTGCCGCCACTGGGTGTGCCATCGGTGCTGTCGCTGGCTTTCTTCGGCGGTCTTTGGGGATGTCTGCTGTGGCTGCTCATCAAGCGCACGCAGGGGATCAAACATTGGCTATTGGCGACACTGTGGGGCGCGATTCTGCCGAGCGCGGTGGCGCTGGCGATCGTGTTTCCCATGAAAGGCGTCGCCGTTGCGGACGGTGGCTATCCGAAGCTGATCGTCGGAGCGCTGCTGTTGAACGGAGCCTGGGGGTTGGGTGTGGCGTTGTTGATGAGGCTGATGGGCCGACGCTGAGGTTGGCCGCTGCCCGCTCATTGCGGCTAAAGAGTGAATCGGGATTGCCGGCAGAGCGAGGGAAACGTTCTCTCGCTTTCTGCGGTCGCCGTGACGCCAGCAGTGCCCTGTCTGAACCGATTGCGTCACCCCGGTTCGCATTTGTGCAGTGCATCAAGTAGAGTTCGCGGGTTGTTTACGTCGCCTCTCGCGTATTCCCTCAAGGAATCGCCGACGCCAAGGCCGCTTCCCGCCCTACGCGTCAGTCTCCATACCGTACGGTTTTCGACGTGACCTCCGGCTGCATCGGCATTCGCCGACGCCGACACTATTGACCTGCCGCGCGATTTGGGAGCGCAGCGGGTCCGAAATACGGAAATTATCTGCATGTCTTTCGACACCTTGGGCTTGTCGCCCGCCCTGCTGCGCGCGCTTGCCGACGCTGGCTACACTGTTCCTACCGAAGTTCAAACTGCTGCGATTCCGATCGTGCTGGCCGGACGCGATCTTCTCGCTGGCGCACAGACCGGCACCGGCAAGACCGCCGCCTTTGGGCTGCCGCTGTTGCAGCGCTTGGCCGCCGATGCCACTCCGCAGCGGCGTTCGCGTGCGCTGATTTTGACTCCGACCCGCGAGCTCGCCGCGCAGGTCAATGACAGCCTGCGCACCTACGGTCGCCATCTGAATCTGCGCAGCACCACCGTGTTCGGTGGCGTGGGCATGCAGCCGCAGGTCGACGCGCTGCGTCGCGGCGTTGACATCATCGTCGCCACACCGGGGCGTTTGATCGACCACATCCAGCGCGGCAGCGTGGATCTCACCCAGATCAAGACCCTGGTCCTCGACGAAGCCGACCGCATGCTCGACATGGGCTTTTTGCCGGCGATCAAGCGCATCCTGCAAAAGCTGTCGACGGATCGGCAGACCTTGCTCTTTTCGGCCACCTTTGCGCCGGAGATCAAGGCGTTGGCGCAGCAGTTCATGCGCAACCCGGCCGAAGTGCAGGCGACGCCGAGCAACTCGGCCGCACCGCGTGTTCGCCATTTGCTGCATCCGGTGGATTCGGCCAAGAAGCGCGATCTGCTGCTGCACCTGTTGTGCGAAGACAGCCGCCGCCAGACCTTGGTATTCAGTCGCACCAAGCACGGCGCTGACCGCGTGCAAAAAATCCTTGAGCAAGCCGGTCTGCGCGCAGCGGCCATCCATGGCAATAAGAGCCAAGGTGCGCGCACGCGTGCACTGGCCGACTTCAAGGCCGGCAAGATCACGGTGCTGGTGGCGACCGATATTGCCGCGC
Source organism: Lysobacterales bacterium (assembly GCA_038215505.1). Lineage (GTDB taxonomy): Bacteria > Pseudomonadota > Gammaproteobacteria > Xanthomonadales > Xanthomonadaceae > JANNWF01. The sequence goes on along the minus strand of JBBQQV010000041.1, from coordinate 6,067 downwards.
GCGGCATCGATATCGACCAGTTGCCGGTGGTGATCAATCTGGACCTGCCGATGGTCGCCGAGGACTACGTGCACCGCATTGGCCGTACCGGCCGCGCCGGTGCCGATGGCTTGGCTATCTCGCTGGTCTGCGCGGAAGAGTCTGGCCAGTTGCGCGATATCCAGCGGGTGATCGGCTCGGAGATCGAAAAAGTCGAAATCGCTGGCTTCATTCCGTCGCAACCGCTGCGGATGACGGCCGGTGGTCGCGCCGCAGGTGATGCACGGCCGCCGCCGCGTGGTCATCAACGGCGTCCGCATGCAGGTGCGCCGCGCAGTGGTCACGCCGCCGGTCACGCCGGTCGCGGCGGCAGCCCCAGCAACAATCAGCGCAACCCGCGACCCGTTAGCGGCAACCGCTGATCCGCCGCAAAGGCGCTGGCCTGCCGTGATTGGCAGGTCGGCGTCGAATCGCTGAAAAGCAGCCGAGCACGTTCGCGCGCTGTGCACTTACGCCTTCGCTTCGCTCGGTCGGCTCTAACAAGGGCAGGAGCACTACGCTGGCTCTCGTATTTCGCGGAGCGGAGCGTGCTCCGCTGCTCTCGCCGGTACGTTTTCTGGCCTTCAATGCGGCCGCAGTCGAAACCGTTCGCGATAGTCCTGCGGCGTCATCGTCGTCGCCCGTTTGAACAGCTTGCGAAAGCTGGATACGTCGCTGTAGCCGCAGCGGCCGACGATCTCGTCGAAGCTGAGCAAGGTGGATTCCAACATCGCCTTGGCGCGTTCCACCCGCAGATGCTGGATGTGCTCCAGCGGGCTGACCCCGAAGTGCGCACGAAAATGCCGATGCAGGCTGCGCTCGGAGGTGCCGCAATGCTCAGCCAGCACGCCGACGCTGATTTCGCCGTGCAAGGCTTCGTTGATGTAGCGCTCGGCCTTCTCGGTCAAGGTATGCCGTGGCCGTTCGCGCAGCGCCATGCTGACGTAAGGTGCCTGGCTGTTGCGTTCGCGATCCACCAGCAATAGCCGTGAGGTGAGCTGGGCAAGGTCTTCGCCACCGACTCTGCCAATCAACCTGAGGACGTAGTTGATGACTGCGCTGCTGCCGCCTGTCGTCGCGACGGGGCCGTCTTCGATCAACATGGCATCCGCATCCAATTGCACACGCGGATAGCGTTCGCGGAACACCGCGTCCAGCCACCAGCTCACGGTTGCCCGACGGCCGTCGAGGAGACCGGCTTCGGCCAGGATGAATGCGCCACAGCAGGTGCTGGCGATCGTCACGCCGCGCGCGTGCATGGCGCGAATCAACTCGATTTCCGGCCCCAGCGAATTCAATGTGCGGATGATGTCGTCGGCGCTGCCATGCATGAATCCGGGCACCAGCAACACATCAGGGTCGTTGCCGCCGCACACCACGCCTTCGAGCCGCAGGCCACCCGAACAGCCAAGATGCGGTTGCTGGCGCGCCCCAATCACCTGTGCCGTGAACCGCAACGAGGTGGTGGGATCGTGCAGTAGGGCCAGTTTCTGGGCGATGCGCAGGGTGTCAATTGGACCCGCCAAGCTGGACAGAATTACTCCATCCATCGCCAATAAACCGAGTGTGAAAAGTCGCGGTTCGCGGGCAATAGCCGCCGTGCGAACCGCGTTTTTCAGTGCGTCGGCATTGCCGATCTCGGTGACTTCGCCACGCAACAACGCGGGTGGGCGTTGGTCGTGCGACGGGTCGCTGATTGTTGCTGGAGGTGACTTAGCCATCGACCAGCACAGCGCCCGCGTGGGTTGCGAGAATTTCCAATACGCGTTCGGGCACACCATAGGCGGGGCCGGCAGCGGTATCGCTCGCAGATTCGCAGCTGCGCAGAGCGATCCGCCCACTATGGCCTTCTGGCAACAAGGTGGCTGAGGGTGCGACCAATTCGATGCTGCCATCGGCGGCGCGACCGATCACCCACAAACCCTTGCTTGGCACCACTTGATGCGGACATGGCGCATCGCTGCGAATTTCCAGATCAGCACCCGTCTGCGGAGACAAGGTCCAGCTGCGCAGCTGCGGCTGCAGCATCGCGGTGTACTGGCTGCCGGCCATGTAAACCGGGTCCAGCGCGGTCTCCTGTTGGCTGGCGGACGCGGAACTGGCGACCAGCGCTACAAACGCGGCCAGGACGATACGGGATGAAAGGATGGTCGAAGTGTTCATAGGTGGCTCCAAAGGTTACCCGGAAGCGGGTGAGCAAAGAATGCGACCAACAGAACCGGGCGGGCAGTGGCGGATACGACATTGTAATGGCTGTTTCGGCCAAAACGAGTGGCGATACTCGCTTTTGGGGGGCGATTACAGACAGATGGCGGATTTCGCCATTGGTGCGCTGCTCACCCCGGCCGCCGCTGAAATGAACGCTTCAGCGGTTGCCCGTCGCCCGCCCAGCGCGGTGGCTTCGTCAACGTCAGCTTGGTCAATTCAAGCTTCGTCAACGCAATCAGTCGCTGGCGTCCGTTGCGCTCAAGAATTCGGCCAGTTCGGCATCGACGCCCGGCACCTGCTGCCAATCGATGCGGTCGATCTGCCTGGGGTCGAGAAACTGCTGCGCGTAGGTGAGATACACGCGCTCACGCAAAAATACATCGAACAGATCCGGGTCGATATGGTTGCCAACTTTCATCCGACCCAGGATTTGAATCGACTCAGACAGGGACTTGGCTGACTTGTATGGCCGATCCGAAGCGGTAAGCGCCTCGAACACATCCGCAATACCCATCACTCGCGCCGGCACACTCATCTGCTCGCGCGTCAGCCCACGCGGATAGCCTTTGCCGTCCATGCGCTCGTGGTGGCCACCGGCGTACTCCGGCACCTTCTTCAAATGCGGCGGCCACGGCAACGCCTCCAACATGCGGATGGTGCTGACGATGTGGTAGTTGATGATCTCGCGCTCGGCGTCATTCAAGGTGCCGCGACGGATGCTCAAGTTCATCGTCTCCTCGCTGTTCAACAGCGGCTGTGGCTGACCATCCACGCCGCGCCATTGATGCTTGGCGATGCGCTCGATCTCGGCCACGGCGGCGTCACTCATAAATTCGCCGCCCTTGTTGCTGACGCGCACGGTCTCCCTGTCCGCGCGCAATTGGGCCATTCGTGTTGCGTAGTCTGTCTCGCTCAGCTCACCGCGCAGCAATGCGATTTCGGCATCGCGCAGCAACACTTCGAAGCGTGTATCGACGACTTGAATGCGATCAAACAGGGTCTCCAACTTGGTCGCCTTGTCGACCACGTGTACGGGCGTGGTGATCTTGCCGCAATCGTGCAGCAGGCCGGCAATCTTCAGCTCGTAACGGTCCGCGTCACTCATCCGAAAACCGGCCATTGGCCCCAAGGCGGATTGCGCGGCGGCATCAGCCAACATCATGGTCAGCGCGGGCACGCGTTCGCAGTGACCGCCGGTGTAGGGCGACTTCTCGTCGATGGCGCTGTTGATCAGTTTGATGAGCGACTCGAACAACTCGGCCATCTGCTCGATCAGGCGCCGATTGTTGAGCGCGATCGCGGCCTGTGAGGCCAAGGACTCGACCAGTTGCCGATCCGCATCACTGAAGGCGCGCACCGCGCCATCGAAGCCCTGCGAATTGATCAGTTGCAGCACGCCGATGATGTCGCCGGCGTGATCCTTCATCGGCACCGTCAGAAACGATTCCGAGCGATAGCCATTCTTGGCATCGAACGCGCGCGTGCCGGAGAAGTCGAATCCCGGCTCGTCATACGCGTCGACGATGTTGACCGTGTTGCCCGTGAGCGCGGCATGGGTAACCACCAGCGAATGGTTTTCGCTGCCGTCAGCAAGCATCAACGAGATCGGTGCCAGGCGGATAGGTTTTCCGCTGAAGCCACCTTCAAACAGCCTCAGGGTGTTGTTGCGCAAGACGTCAAAAACCAGCGTCTCGCCCTCTTTGCGATACAGGGTGACCCCGTCCGCCAAGGTAAATTGACGTGCCGCCTCAACGATGCGCTCCATCAAGCTGCCCATGTCGCGATCAGACGACAACGCTGCGCCGATGCGATTCAGCGTTTCAAGGCGGATCAGAATCTCGTCTTCGCTGGCCACGATTAGCGTCCCCGGTATGCTCGCAGTGTGGCGACTGACCGTTGGCGGCGCAACTTTGTAATGTGACAACGGTCGCCTCGCTTTCGCGCTGCATAGGTATCATCGCAAGGCATGCTTTCGACCCTACCCGCTTTTCTGCGTTTACCGCTCGCCATTCTGTTGCTAGCGGCCAACACGGTGCTGCTCACCTCGACGCTGTTTATGGCCGCGTTGATCAAGTTTTTGATTCCGCTGCCGCGCTTTCGGCGCTTCATGTCGGCTCGTCTGGTGGCGCTGGCCGAGTTGTGGATTGCAATCAATAGCGCCGCGATCCGCCTGTTCACCCGCACCCAACTCATCATTGAGGGCGCCGAGGGCTTGCGCTATGAGGGCTGGTATCTGGTGGTCAGCAATCACCAAAGCTGGGTCGACATCCCGGTGCTGCAAGCGGCATTCAATCGACGCATGCCGTTCTTCAAGTTTTTTTTGAAGAAAGAACTCATATGGGTGCCTTTCTTGGGCTTGGCGTGGTGGGCCTTGGACTTCCCCTTCATGCGTCGCTATGACCGCGCCACCCTTGAGCGGCGGCCGGAGTTGCGTGGCCGCGATCGTGCGGAGACGCGGCTCGCCTGCGAGCGCTTTCGCAGCATTCCGGTGTCAGTGATGAACTTCGTCGAAGGCACCCGCTTCACCGTCGAAAAGCATGCTGCCCAAGCGTCACCGTTTCGGCATTTGCTTAAGCCGCGCAGTGGCGGTATGGCGTTTGTGGTCGATTCGATGGGCGATATGCTGCAATCCTTGGTCGACATCACTGTGGTGTATCCGGCGGGCAAGCCAACCGTCATGGATCTGATCGCCAATCGCATTCCCAGCGTCTACATCCATGTGCGCGAGCGGCCGTTGCCGGCGGAGTTGCTGAATGGTGACTACGACAACGACGCCGACTATCGCGAGCGATTTCAAGCCTGGTTGAATGGAATTTGGGAAGACAAGGACGCGCTGATTGAGGCCAGCTTGAGTCAGCCCCGTTGAGTCAGCCCCGTTGAATCAGACCCGTTGAATCAGACCCGTTGAATCAGACCCGTTGAGTCAGACCCGTTGAGTCAGCCATGTGCCTGATCGCGTTCGCGTGGAACGCCCACCCACATTACGCAGTCGCCCTGATCGCCAATCGCGACGAATTTCACGCACGACCCGCGGCCCCGGCGGCTTGGCAAAGTGACGATTCCAGTGTCATCGGAGGTGTCGATTTGCAAGCCGGTGGCAGTTGGCTGCAGGTTTCACGTCGCGGTCGACTTGCCGCCGTCACCAACTATCGCGATGGCCTTAATCCACCGCCCACGCAGCGCTCACGAGGCACGCTGGTGGTTGATTTTGTGCGTAGCAAACACGCTGCTGCCGAGTTTGCATTGGCAAATGCGTCGACAGGCTATGCCATCGGCCGCCACACGCTTTTGACGTGGGATGGCAGCAGCCTATGGCAAAGCGGCAACTATCCCGCCGCCCATGCGGCGGCCATTGCTCCAGGTCTGCACGTGCTCTCGAACGCGGATCTCGATGCGCCTTGGCCCAAGAGCCAGCGCGTGCAAATGGCGTTGGCCCGTTGGCTGCAAGTCGATGCGGCCAAGTCCGATCAAGCCAAGTCCGATCAAGCCCAGTCCGATCAAGCCAAGTCCGATCAAGCCAGCCTTGAACCGCTGTTCGCCATTCTCGCGGACGCCACCCAAGCCGCAGACCCGGAACTGCCTTGTACCGGCATTCCCATCGAATGGGAGCGGCGTCTGTCATCGGCATTCATACGTGGCAGTGAGTATGGCACCCGTTGCAGCACCGTCATATTGATCAGCCACAGCGGCGAGATGACGATCGAAGAACGTCGCTTTGGGCCGCAGGGCGTGGCCGCCGGAGCGACCCGATGGCGAGGCGGACGCTTGCGTGAGTAGAATTGGCTGAGGCTGCCTTCGGCACTCAGCGTCGAAGTCTTCAGGCTGCGCTTCCCTTTCGCTC
>JBBQQV010000040.1:0-12327 GCA_038215505.1 Lysobacterales bacterium | reverse complement strand
GTGGTCGACAATCCCGCTGAGGTTGCCCAGCTGATGGGCCGCGGCATCGAGCGCGTGCGTAGTTACCGCTTGACCCACCAAGATGCGTTCTTCTTCAATTGGTCATTGCGAATCGCGCTGCCATTCCAGCTGCCGTTTGCGCCGACTCACGAGAACATGGCGCGACTGAAATTGCACCGCGACCAGCCTGTGCACGATTTGGCGGCGGATCTGCGGCGCGCATTCTCTGGCATCGTCGCTGGTAACGTGAAAGAAGAAGGCATGCGCGCGATCGAGCAGCATGGGCCGTTCCGGATCGACGGCGAGCCAGTGATCATGCGCGCCTTGGATGAGCTGCTGCGTTCGTTCGTGGCGCAGCACCGCATGAAAATGTCAGGCGAATATCGACCCTGTTACGAAGTAGTCGCCTAGGGCGGGCCTCGGCCCGCCAATCAGCCCTTCAGCCTATTGCTGTCGGGCTCGATCTCGGCGGCATCGTCAAAGTCTGGCGGCCAAGCGACTGCCCTGGTCGATCGCGCGTTTTGCATCCAGTTCGGCTGCGACGTCCGCGCCTCCGATGAGATGCGCTGTGATGCCCGCTTGAGTCAGCGGCTCGACAAGTTCGCGCAGCGGATCCTGGCCGGCGCAAATCACCACATCGTCGACCGGCAAGCACTGCGACGCATCGCCAATCTTGATGTGCAGGCCAGCGTCGTCGATTCGCTCATAGGTCACATTGCCAAGCATGCGGACCTGCTTGTGTTTGAGCGCGGCACGATGAATCCAGCCAGTGGTCTTGCCGAGTTTTGCTCCTGGCCGGCCTTCTGAGCGCTGCAGCAACCACACCTGTCGAGCAGGTGCCTCAGGCGTTGGCTCGCGCAGGCCGCCCGCCGATTCGAAGCTGGAATCCACACCCCATTCGGCCATCCAACGCGAGGTATCGAGAGTAGCGGAGGTACCGTGCTGGACCAGGTACTCGGCGACATCGAAGCCAATGCCGCCGGCACCAATCAAGGCCACAGAGCGGCCCGCAACATGCCTGCCGCTGATCACATCGACGTAAGAGCTGACCTTGCGGTGATTGATTCCCTCGATACGTGGACGACGCGGAGCAATGCCGGTCGCCAGAATGACCTCATCGAACTTTGCTTCGATCAGGTCCGATGCTGTTACTCGCACGCCCAAGTTAACTTTGACGCCAGTCAATTCGATCTGCCGGCCAAAGTAGCGTAGGGTTTCCTTAAACTCCTCTTTGCCTGGGATTTTCTTGGCAAGGTTGAACTGGCCACCAATCTCACCGGCGGAGTCAAACAAGGTCACGTTATGACCGCGCTGTGCAGCGACGGTCGCAGCGGCCATTCCCGCCGGCCCGGCTCCCACCACGGCGATGCGCTTGGGCGATTTCGTCGGCAGGTAGTTCAGCTCGGTTTCTGCGCAGGCGCGCGGATTGACCAGGCAACTTGCCTTCTTGTTGACAAATACGTGGTCCAGGCAGGCCTGGTTGCAGGCAATGCAGGTGTTGATCTCGTCCGCCCGTTGCTCGCGCGCTTTGCGCACCCATTGCGAATCGGCAAGCAGCGGTCGCGCCATCGAAACCATGTCGGCTTGACCGCTGGCGATAATCTGCTCGGCAACGTCCGGCATGTTGATCCGATTGACGGCGACCAGCGGAATGCGGATGTGCGGTTTCAACTTGGCGGTGACGCCTGTAAATGCAGCGCGCGGGACCGATGTCGCAATCGTCGGCACGCGTGCTTCGTGCCAGCCGATGCCGGTGTTGATGATGGTCGCGCCAGCGGCCTCAATGGCCTTTGCGGTCGCGACGATTTCGTCCCAGCTGGAACCGCCTTCGACCAGTTCCAGCATCGACAGGCGGAAGATGATGATGAAATCGGATCCAACGGCCTCGCGCGTGCGGCGCACGATCTCTACCGCAAAACGAATGCGCTTCTCAAAACTGCCACCCCAAGCGTCCTCGCGATGATTCGTGCGAGGCGCGAGAAACTGGTTGATCAAATAGCCTTCCGAGCCCATCACCTCGACGCCGTCATAGCCGGCCTCACGCGCCAATTTTGCGCTGCGCACAAAGGCATTGATCTGCCGCTCGACGCCTCCCGCTGACAGGGCGCGTGGCTTGAACGGGTTGATGGGTGCCTTCAAGGCTGTCGGAGCCACCGACAGCGGGTGATAGGAATAGCGACCTGCATGCAGCAGCTGCAAGCAAATAATTCCGCCTTCAGCATGCACGGCCTTGGTCACCAGGCTGTGTCGACGCACTTCCCAGGGCATCGACAACTTCCCGGAAAACGGCTTCAGCCAACCCAGCATGTTGGGAGACACGCCGCCGGTGACAATCAGGCCGACGCCGCCCCTGGCTCGCTCAGCAAAATAGGCGGCAAGCTTGGGGAAGTCGGATGCTTTGTCTTCCAGCCCGGTGTGCATCGAACCCATCAGCACGCGATTGGGCAGGCTGCGAAAACCGAGGTCGAGCGGACTCAGCAAATTGGGGTAGGGACTGATGGTCATGGCAGTACGGCTACGTATGGAGGGTGTACCGTGCCCTGAAACGGGCCGATGCTCAAGCGATTGAATGAGACGGCCGAGCAGGATCGCGGCCACGCATACTAATCCGACGTTGCCACACGAGTTGGGTGGTCGATGGATTGGAGATTCAGTCGCTCAGCGTGCGGGCGAAAATCGTTCAGTCAGTGGAGTGATCTGGCAAACTACGCGCCTTGTCCTTCAGCCCCAACCGACATAGTCATCGCCATGAGCAGCCACGATATTCGCTCCGCCAAGCGCCCTGATCCCGATCAGCCGATGGTCGATATTGCCGACTATGTCGTCGACTACTACTTGAGTTCGCCGGAGGCGTTCACTACCGCCCGCTACATGCTGCTCGACAGCCTGGCCTGCTCGATGATGGCGATGAAGTTTCCGGAGTGCGTCAAGCATCTGGGGCCGATCGTGCCGGGTGCGACGATGACGGGCGGTGTCAAGGTTCCGGGTACCTCATGGGAGCTGGACCCCGTGCAAGCCGCCTACAACATTGGCGTGCAGGTGCGTTGGCTTGACTTCAACGACACCTGGCTGGCAGCCGAGTGGGGCCACCCATCGGACAATCTCGGCGCGATCCTGGCGGTCGGTGATTATGTTTCTCGCCAAGCAGCGCAAACGGGAGGCAAGCCGATCACGGTTCGCGACGTGCTGGCTTATGCGATCAAGGCGCACGAGATCCAAGGCGTCTATGCGCTGCAGAACAGCTTCAACCGCGTCGGGCTTGATCACGTCATTCTCGTTCGCCTCGCCTCTACGGCTGTTGCCACCTGCATGCTCGGTGGCAGTAAAGAGCACATCGTCAATGCTGTCTCGCACAGTTGGGTCGACAATGGCGTGCTGCGTACCTATCGGCACGCGCCGAACGCTGGACCGCGCAAGAGTTGGGCCGCCGGCGATGCCTGCCGGCGAGCAGTGACGCATGCCTTCAACGCCATGAAGGGCTGTGTCGGCTACCCCAGCGCACTCAGCGCCAAGACCTGGGGCTTTTACGATGTCGCCTTCAAGGGCAAGGCCTTCACTTTTGAGCGCGGCTTTGGCAGCTATGTGATGGAAAATGTGCTGTTCAAAATCAGCTATCCAGCCGAGTTCCACGCACAGACAGCGGTCGAGTGCGCGATGAAGTTGCATGTTCATGTTGCTCACAAACTTGAGCACATCGAGCGGATCGTGATTGAAACGCAAGAGGCCGGGGTCAGGATCATCGATAAAACGGGGCCGTTGGCCAACTACGCTGATCGTGATCATTGCCTGCAATACATGATTGCCGTGCCTTTGATTTTCGGACGCCTCACCGCTGGCGATTACAGCGACGCGGTTGCTGCCGATCCGCGCATCGACGCGCTTCGCAGCAAGATGCAGGTGAGCGAAAACCCGCGTTTCACCGCGGACTATTTCGATGCCGACAAGCGTTATATCGGCAACTCGATTCAAGTTTTCTTCAAGGATGGCAGCAGCACCGACAAGGTATCGATCGACTATCCAATTGGTCATCGCGAACGACGTGGCGAGGGCGTGCCGGTGCTGTTGAAGAAATTTGAAACGGCGGTAAGCGAACATTTCCCTGCCTATCGCGCACGCCAGATTCTTGATCTTGTGCGCGACACCTCGAAGTTCGAAGCGACGCCAATTCACAAGCTGATGGACCTGTTTGCCCTTTAGTGCGGTAGCACACAGAAGCGCCTTTCCTGCTGTGTTATCTTTTTGTTAACGCGCTGTCATCTTTCAGGTAGTATCCTGCCGGCGACTTTCGCTGCGGTAGTAGCGCGCAGATGCTGCGCAACCGATGTATGTGTTTAAAACGTTTTCAATCACGAGGAGTTGTCGATGAACAAGAAAATTCTGTGCGGCGCGCTGCTTGGCGCGCTTGGCTTTGCACACACCGCTGTCGCCCAAGACTTTGATGATCGCTGGTACGTTTCCGGCTCGGCCGGCATTGAGAGCTTCGATGACGAGCGTGGCATCGACAATGACTTCCTGACCGGCGGTATCGGCTTGGGCAAGTTCTTCGCAGAGCGTTGGTCGTTTGATGCGCAGCTGGAGAGCACCAACCCGCACAAAGACGGCACCCAGCTCAACTGGAGCCAGTACTCCGCAAGCTTGGTTGGCCGCTACCACTTCAAGATGGAAGATTCCAATTGGTGGCCGTACGTGGCATTGGGTGCTGGCGTGCAGCGCCACGAAGAAGAGTTTCGGAATGTGCGCGGTGGCCGTCCGCTGGAGCGCAAGGGCAACGACTTTTTGGCCCAAGTAGGCGCTGGTTTGCAAGGTGATTTCGGCCGCACCAGCCTGCGTCTTGAAGCCACTCAGCGCTTCGATATGGACGATGACTCGGGCTTTGAAGACGATTACTTCGCCGACACCGTGGTTGGCGTTTCGGTGCTGGTCAAGCTCGGTGGCGACCGGTCTTTCACGAGCACCCGTACTGACTCGACTTCCACACCTGCAGTGCCGGATGCACCGGTCAAGACCTGCGCCGATCTGGACGATGATGGCGATGGCGTCAACAACTGCAACGACAAGTGCCCGAACTCGCAAGCTGGTCAGACCGTTGGTCCGGATGGTTGCCCAGTGCCGGTCACCATTGACCTGCGTGGCGTCAACTTCGATTTCGACAAGTCCACCCTGCGTCCAGACGCAGTGGCCATCCTGAGCGAAGCCGTCGCCATCCTGAGCAAGTACCCAGAGCTGCGGGTTGAAGTCGCTGGCCACACCGATGCCGTTGGTACCGATGGCTACAACCAGGGTCTGTCTGAGCGTCGCGCCAGCGCCGTCTACGACTACCTGACCAGCAACGGCATCGCTGCCTCGCGTCTGGCCGGTCCGAACGGTTTCGGCGAAGGCCGCCCGATCGACACCAACGACACCGACGAAGGTCGCGCCCGCAACCGTCGTACCGAGTTGAACGTGCAAAACTAAGCGCAAAGTTTCAATGCAGCATGAAAAGCCCGGCCTAGTGCCGGGCTTTTTATTTGCGGCATTAGCAACCGGGCCGATCCACGTCCCGCGGGCTGTCAGTCGTTGGGATAGGCCCTTACCGGTTGCGTCCGCACCGCCTCATCCCTGCTACGGGGCCTTTGCGATTGCCTGTCGATCCGCCGACGCCTACACTCGGTTTCCCCCATCCAAGCGGAAATTCGCCATGCGGCTTGCTGTTGTTCTAATGCTGATGGCGACGACGCCGGTCGCGGCTTTTACGTGCGATCAATCGGCTATCCATTCGCCTTTGCCCATTCGGACCACTCTGGTTGCGCCGTTTGCGCCTGAGTTGCAGGGCGCTCCGCTCACCCAAGGTGCTTCCAGCGGCCTGTTAGCCGGGCGTCGCGATGAGTCTTTGGCAATCGATACGGTGTTGCTGCGTTTGCGCACAGACGCCTGTTTGGCTCAGGCAGGTGCTTCCAGCGACAGCTATGCGGGCTATGCGAAGAAGACCGAGTTCGACAACACACCTTGGCGTTTCGAAGGCAAACCTGGTCAGCGCTTCAGTGCCGAAGAGTTTGATGCATGGATGAAGAGTCGCGGTGTGCGTGTAGCAAAGGGTCGAGCGGTGGATCCCGCTGCTGAAGCCAGCGGAAAAGTGAGCGAATAGGTCAACCTCCAGCGTCAGTTGCGCCGTCGGAATCGATAGTGAGCGACCAGCCACTCGTTGCCGTCGGCGTAGCCGAATAGCTCGGCGCAGGCCATCCAGAACATTCGCCAACGCTGCGACCAGCGCTTGGCTTCGGCTTCGCCGTACACCGCAGTCAGCACCGCCAGCACTTCGTCCTGGTTGGCGTCCTGATTGGCCAGCCAATGGTTGGATGTGCGCTCGTAGTGCGTTCCCGACAGCCGCCATTGGTCGTCCAACAGCAGGTCATCCTGGAAATGCAGCAGGGTGTCCGCCGCAGGCATGAGGCCACCCGTGAAGAAGTAGCGGCCCATCCAATTGTCGTCGCCTTCGGTCTCGAACGGATACATCAGTTCGCGATGGCAGAAAATGTGCACGAACAAGCGCCCATCGTCCTTCAGCCATCGCGAAACCTTGGCCAAAAGGCCAGCGTAGTTGCGCATGTGCTCGAACATTTCGATGGAAACGACGCGGTCGTAACGGTGTGGCAATTCCAAGGTGTTGACGTCGCAGGTGATGATCTCGATGTTGCCTAAGCCACGCAATTCAGCCTGCCGCAGGATGTGTTCGCGCTGACCGTGGGAGTTGGAAACACCGGTGATCCTGGCCTTCGGGAAGTGCTCCGCCATCCACAGGGTAAGCGAGCCCCAGCCACATCCAAGTTCGAGAATCCGCTGGCCATCGGCAAGTTCGGCACGTTGGCCGTAGAGTGCAAGCATGGCCTCTTCGGCTTGATCAAGGCTCTCGCTGCCAGTGGCATAAAAGCAGCTCGAATACTTCAAGCGCTTGCCAAGACAAAGCTCAAAGAATCGCGCTGGCACTTCATAGTGCTGCCGATTGGCGGCTTCGGTTTCGATAGCCAAGGGACTGCGGCGCAGTTCATCACGCAACGCACGGAAACGCTCCCAAGCCGCGACCGCATCGTGTGCGTGCTCGTCGCGAAGGCGCTGCTTGCAAAGTCGGCGGATACCGTAACGCAGCAGGGAGTCAGGAATCAGGCTGCGTTCGGCAAGGTCAATTAAGGACATGGTTTAAGGACTGACGGTTGGAAGATTGGGGCTGCGGGATTGGAGAATCGGGACTCGGGGTGATGCAACACGCTCACGAACCGGGGCTTTGCGCGGCACCGTTCGGGTAAGACGAAGTCGGCGGCGGGAAGCGCCCGGCCGCTCCGTGACGCGAATCGGCCAGCAGCAAGTCAGGGGCGACTCGAGATTCGTATGCCTTGCGCTCGCGGTAGCCTAGGCTGCGGCTCTCCGGGTTAATCTCCACGCTTCACGAACCACGGAAAGAACACTGAGGTTTCGCGCTGATAGCGCCGGTAGTCCTCTCCCCGCGAACGCAGCGATTGCGCTTCTGTAAACGGAATGCCGGATACCCACATCAACGAGACCCCCATCAACACCGGACCCGCGAGACTGAGCCACCACCACGGCGAGCCGATGCTGAGCAACACATAGCTGAACCAGTGCAACCATTCAAAAAAATAGTTGGGATGACGCGAATAGCGCCACAATCCAGCGCGACAGGTTTTGCCTTTGTTGCAAGGATTCGCCCGAAATCGGGCCAGTTGGCTGTCGGCAATGCTCTCTCCCGCCAAACTGAAAACCCAGATGACCACCGCCGCCAAGGCGCACAGGCCAAGATTTGATATGGGATTAGAGGCAGCGACCAGGAATGGCAGCGAGAACACCGCCGTCATCACCGCCTGCAGCATGAAAAAACCAAAGAACTTGAGCTGGCTGCCACCCCAATGCTCGCGCAGAAAGCGGTAGCGTCCGTCTTCAGCTTCATGCAGTACCCGCGACAAAAGATGCAGACTCAGCCGGAATCCCCAAATCCCTCCAAGCATCGCCACTAACAGGCGTGGCGCATTACTGCCCGCGCCCACTGCGCTGTAGAAAATCGCCGCGCCACCCATCAGCGCCGCCCACACTACGTCAACGTAGCCCGCGTTATGGGTGCGCCGCTGCAGCTCCCAGGTTGCTGTCATCGCCACCACGGAGACGGCAAACACGGCTAGCAATGGCTCAAACGGAAACATCATTCAAATCGCGCCAGCGGCCGGCGGCGGCATGAGCCGCTGCGCCAGCCACAACAGCAGTGGTGTAACCAATCCCCACGAAAGTGCAAGGCCGGCGTACGGCAGCCAGGATGCTTGGATGGTCGCGGCGTGCCAGACGCCGGCCGCAATCCAGTAGGAAAGCGGTCCCCCGATCAAGCCAAATACGACGGCGATGACGGTGTGCGCCTTCAGCGCCGACAGGGAATGGTTGAGGGTGAGTGCAAAGCCCATCCACATCGCCACGATCCAAATTGGCGCCAAGCTCGGCCATGGCTGCGGACTTTGAAACTCGATCCAACCCAGCTGCACCCATAACGAGTCAATAGCGAAACCCAGCACCGCAGCAAGCAGCATTACCTGGAAGTCAGCGGCGCGCCAACGACTGATAAACAATTGAATGCCGGCGAATATCGCCAAGGCCAGCGGACCCGCCCACCACCATCCGCGCGCGGCTCCGCCGACCGAGGCAATCCAGACGATCTGGAATCCCACTACGTTTGGTACCCAAGCCCACTTGGAGGCACTCATCGGACTGGTGTTTGCCGCTTTGGAACTGGCCGACTTGCAGCAGCCCGACTTGCAGCAGGCCGATTTAGATCAGGCCGACCTGGATCACTCTGGTACAGATCCGGGAGCCAAGCCTCTCGACGAGCGCCGGGGCGGGTCAGCAACATTTGCACATCGCCAATTGAGCGCTCGATAAAGCCGCCCTCGCAATACGCCAGATAGAATTCCCACATACGCTCGAATCGCTTGGGGTAGCCGAGTGCCGCCACCCGCTCGCGTTGCGCCAGAAAGCGCCGACGCCAGTGATTGAGAGTGAGCGCATAGCTGGGGCCGATGTCTTCCAGATCGATCAAGCGCAGGTCGCTACTGCGCGCGGAGGCATTCAGCATGGCGCTGACCGATGGGATGAAGCTGCCGGGAAAGATGTGCCGTTTGATGAAGTCGACCGAGGTCAACGCTTGCTGGTAGCGATGGTCCTCAATGGTGATGGCTTGAATCAACGCCATGCCACCCTCTTTCAGCAGATCGCCGACCTTGCCAAAGTAGGTGTCCAAGTACTGGTGGCCGATGGCCTCGATCATTTCGATCGATACCAAGCGATCAAAAGTGCCGCGCAAGTCGCGATAGTCTTCCAGCAATAGCGTGATTCGCTCACCGAGCCCCGCTTTCTGCACCCGCTGGGCGGCCAGTTCGTGTTGCTCGCGCGAGATGGTGGTGGTGGTGATCCGGCAGCCGTAGTGGCTGGCGGCGTGAATGGCGAATCCTCCCCAGCCGGTGCCGATCTCGACGACGTGGCTTTCGGCATTCAGCTCAAGCTTTTGACAGATCCGATCCAGTTTGCGCGTGGATGCGACTTCGAGGGTTTCGTTGGCGTCGGCAAAAATCGCCGACGAGTACATCATGTTGGAGTCAAGAAACAGCTCGAACAGATCATTGCCAAGGTCATAGTGGGCGGCGATATTACGCGCGCTGCCGCGGCGCGTATTGCGGCGCAACGCTTCCAGCCCGCGCATCAACCAACCACCGAGCCGCGCGCTGCCGGTTTCCATGCTGTCGAGCAGACCGCGGTTTCGCACCAGAACCCGCACCAGGGCAACCAGATCGTCGCAGGCCCAGTGGCCATCCATGTAGGCTTCCGCCGCGCCCACCGAGCCGTTGGCGGCAGCCGCTCGATAGAAGCCGACGTCGTGGATGCGCAAGCTGACACGCAGTGTCTGTTTGGGATCTGCCGACGCTGTGCCCAGCGTGACCCGGCCCATGCCGTCTTCGACCCGCAGTTCACAGTCGCGTAACGCGCCCAATTGCTCGAGTAGACGGCGTCGCAGCGCGCGGTCAAGCGGGCCAAACGCGCTGGCGTTCATGGCGCGCTCGGGTTCGTGTTGCAGCGCGGACTGAGTGGCTTCGTTCAAGGTGTCATCCATGGGCTTTCGAGGGGTGATCGTAGACTGGATTGCGTCTGCACCAGATCAAGAATGCCTGCCAATGAATGGCAATCACGATCCGCAAAGTCATCATCGGGTAAATCAATAGACAGCGCGCCAGCGACCACGCACTCAAGGCGCGACGCGTGAGCACGAGGGTAGTGTCGAGTTCAGGCAGCTCGGCGTTCATCACATCCATGTGCACCCGCAAATTCTCATCGGGGATCTGGAAGCGCCAGTCGTAGCGGCGCTGCATGGGCACAAACGGGGAAACATGGAACGCCTTGTCGAAGCGCCACGTGAGCGCACTGCCGTGCAATTCTGCGCCATCGCTTGCCAGCAGATAGCAGTGGCGCTCGCGCCACGGCGTGTTAGTGATCTCCGCGAGGATGTATTGCAGTTGCTCGCCGGCTTCGCTGTAGCAATAGTAGAAGCTGACGGGATTGAAGCAGTAGCCGAAATAACGCAAGTGGCTTAGCAGCCTAATCGGGCCCTGCGGTCGCTCACCGCCAAGTTTTTCCACGGTGTCGCGCACCGCCTGATCCAACGGAGTGGCGGGATCGCCGTGGTAGTCGCTGCGCTTGAACTGGGCCAGATTGCGGCGCCCCACCGACCACAACCAGCGCCCACGGAACACCTCTGAAAGCTCAGACAAGTCAATGAACATCATGAAGATGCGATAGCGAAATGCGTGCGCGTGCGGCGTGTAGCGGCGGTGTCGGACCCAGCCGCTATAGATCGCGCTTTGCATGATCTGCCCGCTGTCATTAGTTGTGCTCATGGCCAGACGACGCCCATCTCGCTTGCGGCCGCAACCGCCGAGCGCATTCCGTCCTCGTGAAATCCCCAACCCCACCAAGCGCCAGCGTAATGAGTATGGCGCTGGCCACTGATTTCCGCGCGCCGCGTTTGCGCAGCCACGCTGGAGTGACTGTAGAGCGGATGCGCGTACGCCATCCGCGCAATGATCTTGCTGGGATCGATGTCTGCCGTGCGATTCAGGCTGACGACGAATGGCTCCGGTGAGTCAATACCCTGCAGCAGGTTCATGCAATAACTCACCGTGCACTGGCCAGCCGGCTCGCCCGGTATGTATGCGTTCCACGCCGCCCATGCTTTGCGATTGCTGGGCAGGATGCGGCGATCGCTATGCAGCACGGTCTCGTTGGCTTGATAGGTGATTGCCCCCAGCACCTCGCGCTCGGCGTCACTGGGATCACGCAGCACGGCTAATGCCTCATCGCTGTGACACGCCAGCACGATGCGATCAAAGCGCTCTCTGTCGCCAGCGGTCTCGATCTCGACACCATCGGCGTCCCGCCGAACGCCCAGTACAGGCGTTTGCAAGCGCACCTGCACCTGCCAGCGTGTCATTAATGCGTTGACGTAAGACGAAGAGCCGCCGCGCACCACTCGCCACTGCGGCCGGTTGCTGACTTGCAGCATCTGGTGGTTGGCCATGAACTGGACGAGGTAGCGTGCGGGAAAGGCCAGCACTTGGGTCGAAGGCGACGACCACAAAGCCGATGCCATGGGCACGATGTGGTCGTCAATGAAACCTTTGGTGTAACCGCCAGCTTGGAGGTAGTCGCCCAGACTTGGTCCCGGTCCCGGACCTTCCAACAACGTCGCCGCCTCACGATAAAACCGCAGAATGCCGCGAACCATACCCAGGAAACGCGGCGACAAAAGGTTGCGGCGCTGGCAAAACAGGCCATCCAGATCGCCTGCGTTGTATTCCAGACCACTGCCGGCGTGTTGCACCGAGAAAGTCATGGAGGTGGGCTGTGAGGCCACACCCAGGGTCTCAAACAGGCGGCAAAGCAACGGGTAGCACGTTGGGTTGAAGACGATGAAGCCCGAATCGACGGCATAGTCCCGACCGGCCATGCTCACCTTGTGGGTGTGCGTATGCCCGCCGATGCGGGATTGCGCTTCAAATAGCACCACTTCGTGTTGTTGTGAGAGCAACCACGCCGAACACAATCCGCTGATGCCGGACCCGACAACCGCAATCCTCATGCGCTGGCACGTACCGCACGCTTGAATGCTGGCGGCACCGGCTTCAAGTCCCAGACCAGACCAAGCACGGCCATCATTCGCAGCACGTAGTAGGTGACATCGACCTCCCACCAGTGAAAACCTTGCCGTGCTGAGCCAGGAAAGTGATGGTGGTTGTTATGCCAGCCTTC
>JBBQQV010000039.1:0-12403 GCA_038215505.1 Lysobacterales bacterium | reverse complement strand
CGTAGCGGCCACCGCCGATGGTCAGCGTATCGTCATCAAGAAGGGTAGACACCGAGCGTTCGGTGGCCGCGTGCAAGACCGCAACCAGATCCGGTTGGCGTTCAGCGCGCTCCATCGCGCGCAACGTGAGCACCGCCGATGCTTCGTCCCAGCTTGCCGGATAGCCGGGTGCGTGCAGGGCCGCGACTCCAAGACTGGCGAGCAAGGCCCATTCGTTGACTTCAGTCGCGGTGAACAGCACGTCGACCGGTGCTGGAAACGCCAATGAGGTGCCTTGCTTATGGCGACGGACCACCAGCTTCGAGGCCGACCAATTGAGCGCGCACTGCATGCGCGTTACCCGTGTGCGCCAATTGGCTTCCGCTACGTTTGACAATGGTTGCATCGCCTCCAGGACCACGCCGCAGCGTCGGAAGAAAACACACGGCCCAGTCAGTCTGCGCGAGTCTTCAAACGGCAGTGTCGATTGATTCGGCTCCTGAAGAGACACTAGTCCTCGCTCTCACGCGGCAGCCGCACGCCGCGCTCATCGATGATCAAACCCTCGTAGCCTGCCAACGGATCGCTGATCGCGCGCTCGGAAAGCACGGATTCGACGGCGGCGGGCGCGGCGACCACCGGGCTTGGGTTTGCATCCGGTGCTGCGGCGCCCTCGGGTCGACACTTGATCACCTGCTTCCACGAGCGCACCAATGCATCGGCAAAGATCAGTAACAGATCACCGGCCTGCCCCATCCGTAGCGCGGCTTCAATCGCATCCTGCTCGTCGGGAATCACCGAAATCGCTTCGTCAGTAATGCCTTTGGATTTCAGGCGTCGACTCTGAATCTTCGGCACCTCGTCGCCATCGCGCCCGCGCAGCGCATCGTCGCGACGACAAATGTAGTGGTCGAAGCGGCCAGCGACGGCATCGGCAATCGCCTCCAAATCTTCATCGCGGCGATCACCGGGGCCGGCAAGCACCACGATGCGGCGTCCGGCCACATCCAGTCGCTGGGCCAGATCCGCCATCGCACCCACCGCATGCGCGTTGTGGCCGTAGTCAAACAGCACCTTGAACGGATGCTCGTTGAACACGTTCATCCGTCCAGGCGCTTGGAAGAACGTGCTGTCGAAGGTGCGCAGACCCTGGCGGATGGCATCAAGCTTAATTCCCATCGAGAACGCCATCGAGGCGGCCACCATCGCGTTCTGCACGTTGTGCAGCGCCTTGCCTTCCAGCGTGGCCGGAATCAGGTGCGTCCACAGCAGTGGAATGTGGCTGCCTTTGTCATACAGCGTGATCATCTGGCCATTGACGCCGGCCTCCAGCGCGCAGGCGCGGCCACCGGCGCGAATGTGCTCGCGCACCAGGCCATGTTGCGGATTCATGGTGACGTAGCAGATGGTCTTGGCGTCGGTATAGCCGGACATTTTCAACACATTGGGATCGTCGGCGTTGAGCACCGCGCACTCGTCGGCGATCTCTACCACGATGCGCTTGATCTCGGCCAGTTGCTCCAAGCTGTCGATGCCCTTCATACCCAGATGATCGGACTGCACATTGATCACTGCGCCGACATCAACGCGCGGCACGCCCATGCCCGCGCGGATCAGGCCGCCGCGCGCCGTCTCCAACACCGCGAAATCGATCTGCGGATCGGCCAACACCATGCGCGCCGACACCGGCCCGGTCATGTCGCCCTCCACCGTACGCTGGCCGTCGATATAAACGCCATCGGTGGTGGTGAGGCCAGGCGTATAACCCGCCATCTTGGCAATGTGCGCCAGCATGCGTGCCGTAGTGGTTTTGCCGTTGGTACCCGTCACGGCGGCAATCGGCACGCGCGAAGGCGCGCCGGGCGGAAACAACATGTCGATCACGGGTCCTGCCGCATCACGCGGCCGACCTTCAGAAGGCGCGACATGCATGCGAAAGCCGGGTGCCGCGTTGACTTCACAAATGCCGCCGCCGATGGATTTGTAACTCTCGCCGATATTGGTGCTCAAAAAATCGACGCCACCGACGTCCAAACCGATGGCGCGGATGGCCCGCTCGGCCATTTCGCGGTTGTCGGGATGAATGAGGTCAGTCACATCGGTGGCCGTGCCACCGGTCGACAAATTGGCGGTCGAACGCAGCATGACTGTTTGATCAACCGCAGGGACGGAGTCGGCGGTCATCTCAACGCGCGCCATCATCATCACCGCCTGCGCATCTAGCACCAGTCGGGTTAGCACCTTCTCGTGACCGACGCCTCGGCGCGGATCCTGATTGACGATCTCGACCAGCTCGGCAATCGTCTTCACCCCATTACCGACAACATGGCCGGGCGTGCGCCGGGTAGCAGCGACCAGTTCGCCATTGACCACCAATAGGCGATGGTCATCGCCTTCGAGAAAAGTTTCGACGATGACGGATCGCGAAATTTCCTGGGCAACCCGAAATCCAGCGGCGACGTCTTCATCGGTGCGCAGGCAAATGGAAATACCGCGCCCGTGATTGCCGTTGTATGGCTTGGTCACCACGGGGAAGCCAATGCGACGGGCGGCGCGAATTGCACTCGACTCGCTCTGCACAAGCTCTTGCCGCGGCACCGGCAATCCGAGCGAGCCCAGAATCTTGTTGGTCTCTTCTTTGTCACTGGCCAACTCGACCGCGATGTGCGGCGTCTTGCCGGTAATCGTCGCCTGTATGCGTTGCTGGTATTTACCGTGACCCAACTGCACCAGCGACTGCTCGTTGAGTCGCAACCAGGGAATCTTGCGGTCCTCTGCGGCCTTCACCAGCGAGGCCGTCGATGGGCCCAGCGCTCGTCGCTGCGAAAAGCGGATAAAGCCATCACGCGCGCTCAACCAATCCCAGCCCTCCGGCACGGTGCCCGACGGTCGAATCGCCGCAGGCAGCAAGGAGCAAAGCAGCTTCAGGGCCAACTCGCCGGCTTCGACGCCCTCGTCCTTCTGGCTGTATTCGTAAATGACCGAATACACGCCAGGACGATCATCGACGCTACGGGTTTTTCCGAAGGTGACATCTTCGCCAGCGACGTTCTGCAACTCGATGGCAACGTGTTCAAAGACGTGCCCCAACCACGTGCCCTCGCCTTCCTGCATGCGTCGAATAAAGCCACCAGGCTCGCGATAGCTGCAACCGTGCTCGGTAAGCGTAGGCAACGCATCCACCAGCGCATCAACAAACTCGGATCCCAACCGCCCAGTAGGCCACGCCTCCAACTCCGCCAAGTCGAGCAACAATCGAATGACCGGAAAATGCGCATACAGCGACGGCCCGACATACACCGAACGTTCAAGAATGCGCATGAGTTCTCCGCAGTAAGTGCTTGAGGTCAAGCCTAAGCGTTGTCGCGCAAAGCCGCTACACCCAGTTGACAAGCATCAGGGGCGCTTCAATTTGTTTGAAGTGACGGCTGTTGTTGCTGACCAGTACCGCGCCCCGTGATAACGCGTGAGCGGCGATCATCATATCCATCTCGCCAATCGGTTGGCTTGAGCGCATCAATTGATGGCGAATCTGCGCCTACCAATCGGCCGCATCTGCATCCCACGGCAGACAGCGAGCCACCTTCAAAAACTGCCGAACGACGAGCTGCAACCGGTGTTGCGGCACCAGTCGGGCCAGTCCATACAGAAGCTCCGCACGGGTCACCACGGAAATACGGATCTGCGTTGGCGGCATCAAGCGCAGTTGGGTTTCGATGTTGGTTGCCTGCCCCTTGAGCAGATAGCTCACGGTGTCGGTGTCCAGCATATGCAGCGTGCTCACTCTCTGTTTGCCTCAATCGCTCGCCTATCGTCGAAGACGCCGTCGCTGCTTACCACTGCGTTCAAGGGGCGCTCGACGAGAAAATCAGTCGTCTCCTCATTCGCGCGCAGCAGCTCAAAGAGCGCCCCCCACGCTTCGGCACCGGGGCGACTGGAAAGCACGACATCGCCGGTGGCCGCATCGCGGGTGGCAAACACTTCGTTGCCCTCGAAACGAAACTCGGCTGGGAGTCGAACGGCCTGACTGGCACCGTTCTTGAACAATTTGGCGGTGCGCGTTTCCATCCTAATAGCCTGTCTGATCGGGTCAATATATACACCCGTATATATTCACTTGATGCGCCCCGCACCGCGACTCACCTCTCAAACCGATAAGCAACCTTGACCAGAAACTGATTGTCATCGCGCAAGCTGAAAACATCATCCACCGTCCCGCCAAGCCCGCGATCACTGTTTTCGTCGACGGCGAAGCCGCCGCGGCTGTAGACAACGAAGAGGTCGGATAACGCGGCCAGCTTGTAGCGGTAGCGGACCTGGAAGCCCAGGTTCCGCAAATTGAAGTCAGCAACGTCAGCGTCGCTATCGACAAGGCGACCGCGTGCATCCAACTGCCGCGCTTGCTCCAACGTGGCGTCGATGGCCAAGGCTTGCAGCTTGACTCGCAGTTCCTGCTTTTCGCCAATAAACCAATTGAGGTTGGAAAAAATGTCCAATCGTTGCGAGGCAAAGCTGCCGAATTCGCGACCCTGCTGCCAGATCAGCCAGTCCGGACGATGGTTGACGTAGATCCCAAGGTCGACATCGAACCGATCTGTCAGATGCCAACGTGGTTGCACGCCCGCGCTGACCGAGTACCCCTCGACTGCTTCGGGAATGGCATCGATGTTCCAGTACCAGGCAAACTTGCCGTCGCCGCGACGCGGTGTTGACGCTTCCCAGAACACGCCCGCGCGTCCATTGAAGGGGACCGAGCCGTTGCCTCGTGACAGGCGGTCGTCGACATAGGGTGCGCGCCAGCGAACGAATGCAAACTGGTTGCCGCCGCCGCGTAGTTCCGAGTATCTCGACAGGGAGAGCGATCCAAATAGGCGTTCGCCGACGGTGTTTTCGCGGTAGCTCAACTCGGCTTCGTAGTCGTGGCTGGCATAGCGCGACGATGCGTCTTTGGGCTCGTGTCGGTAGCCGGTTTCCCACTCGAAATAGCGGAAGTCGTTGCGCGACTGAAAGCCCAAGTCATTCAATTCAAACGTGTTGTCGGTATATATCGCGAAATATTGCTGCCGCCACGGGCCTTGCATGTCCCAATCGGCGACCACGCCGGCGGCACTGCCGGTCTGCTTGACGCCTGCGGTGGTGCTCTCGCTGTGCATCAACAGCGGGCGCACCAACCACTGCTCATTCGGCTGCCAGCGCACATCCAGCGCGGTGACTTCGGCGACCCGATCCAGAAATGGCCGCTCGACCCGAGTGCGGGTGAGGCCGAAGCGATAGCTTTCGCCGCCATAGGTAAAGCGGGCGAGCGCTGAATCCCTGCCGGCGTCGCCGTCCTCGTTGGCCGCAAACACGCCGTAGCCGAATTGGCCGAAACTACCAGTCCCTTTGATCGCAGCGTTGATGTCGGCGCTGCCGCTACCGTCATCCAACGAGGCACCGACGCGGCGCGTATAGAACAAGGTGCCGATGTTGTGGCTCAAGTCGAAGTAGCTTTGGTTGTCGGTAAAGAACGGCCGTTTGTCGGTAAAGAAATCCTCCAACGAGCTGAAATTGACGATCAGATTGTCGCTTTCGACTTGGCCGAAGTCGGGATTGATGGTGAAGGCGAATTGATGGTCGCCACTGGGCTTCCAGAACACATCGGCGCCGGTCTTGAACTCGTTATTGCGCGTGTTCAAGTCGCTGATGCCCGACACATAGGGCGTGACCGCCAACTGGCTGACCGCATATTGTTCGATCTCAACGCGGGCGAAGTCACTCAAAAAACGCGGCTTGGTAAAGCTGGCGCCGGGGTAGGCGAAACGCTCGCCGGTGGCGACGATCACGCGATCAAAGTAGACACCGATGGTGCGGGTCGCTGCGCTGCTATCGCGCATCTGCGCGGTTGACCACGGGATTAGCCATTCACCCGAGTAGCCGCCTTCGAATTCGCTGGTCGCATGCGGCCATGACGCATCCCAGTCAGAACTGAAACTGTTTTCATTGGTGATCGACTCATCGGTGATATCGCCGGCGACGGTTAACGTAAACGCGTAGCCGGCGCGGCCGTCGGCGTTGAAGTCAATCATCACGTTGAAGCGATCTGACGGCGTGAGGCTGTCGCGCGGGACGCGGGTGCGCGTTTGCTCGACCCCTGCTGGATGCCACGCGCGGATCGCAAACGCGATGCCTTCCGGCGTCGACAACACCAACGCTTCGGCGCGACGGTCCTGCGGCGCGGGCACTTGGGTCAGTGGCTGCACGGAAACGAAAGCATCGAAGCGCTTGGCATTTTTCCATTCCGATGCTTCGACCTTGCCATCGATCGTGACGGCTTGCAGCGTCGGCAGCCAAAGCAAAAGAGCCAACGCAAGCAAAATGTTGTGTCGAACCCGGTGCGAGCCAAGCGACCTGTTGCGGCAATTGCTCGGAAGAAGTATCTGCGGGGGCATTGGAAATAGTCAGGAAAATTGTGAGCTGAGGTCCCGCACTATTGTTGCCGGCGGTATTGTTGCCGGCGGTTACGGGCGAGGCATCGGTATTCGAAATAGGGACGCGCTACGCGGGAGGATGCACATCCACGAAAGGATGGCTAAGTGGCAAAAGTCATTGTGGTCGCCGAAGCCAACCAGTGTCCCGAAGAAACAACCCTGCGCCGAATGGGAATTGCCGCACCGGCTTGCCGAATGGCGGCACACGCTCCGATGGCAGGCCAAGTGGACGTTCGCCGTTATCCGGCCAACATCCGGTCGTCGTGGTCGCGCTGGTTCACGCGACCACGAGCATCAGCTACGTCGAGGCCGCGCCAATGTCCCCGCCGCCGCTTCGCGCGTATGCAAATTGAATGTCGCCCCGGCCACCAACACATGCACGCGTAATCCCAGCAGGCAAATCGGCTCACCTTCTTCAACTTGATCCATCGATGAGAACTTGAGGTCGGCGGCATCAATCACGGTGACGGCACCGCTGCCGAGCACGTCCAAGGTGTTGTCTGGGCCAATAAACGCAGCGGTGTCCTCGTCCAAGCCGATACCGACGGCGAACGGGTTGTAGGCCAGCGCAGTGGCCAATCGGCCTAGCCGATCGCGTTGGCGAAAGTGTTGATCGATGATGAAGCGATTGGTCAGACCCAGGCCCGGCGCCAGCCGCACGCTGCCGGCCATGGGCGAGCCGCCTTCTTCACCTGATGCAATCATGTGTTCGGACAGCACGGCGGCGCCAGCGCTGGTGCCAGCAATATGCACACCGTGCGCATTGCGTTGCCGAATCAGGCGCGCCACGTTGGTGCCACCGATCAAGGTGGTGATGCGCAGTTGATTGCCGCCAGTGAAAAAGATGCCGGTGGCACGCTCGATGCGCTCCAAGCGATTGCGTTCATCGCAATCGCGACGGGTATCAAAGTCAATGGCTTCGACGCGACCCGCGCCCAGTTCACCAAAGATGCTCTCGTAGCGCGCGCCGGTATCGGCCATGCGGCTAGCCGTAGGAATCACCACGATATCGGCTTGATCGCCGCCGCAGAGTTCGACAAAGCGCGCAAGAATCGCTGGCGCATTGTCCTTTTCTTCGGCACCGCCGATGGGAATGATCCAGCCACGCTCGCTGCCATCCGTAGGTTGACTCGGCATTGCTTACCGTCCTTGGCTGTTTATTGTGACTGTGCGGCGGCGCGCGCCGGCTCGAACGAGCCGCGACGCACGGATTCACCATCCCGCAGGTGCCAGACGCCGCGCGCCATGACGTCCTTCAGCTGCAGTTGATGATCCAGAACGAGCAGATCCGCATCGTTGCCGACCGCAATCCTGCCCTTGCGGCGCAGCCGCAGCAAGCGCGCGGGATTGCTGGTGAAGGCGGGAAGCACCTCATTCAGGCCGCGACCACGCTGCAGCAACTCGCGCACGCTGTCGAGCAATGCACCCGGTGCGCCAATGTCCATATGGCTGATCCGCCCCTCAATATCGAAGCATGGCAGGCAGCCGCCCGCGTCTGAGCTGACGCTCACGCGCTCGCCCGGCAAATCACTTTGCAGATAGCGATCCAATGCATCCGTCGCGCTCCACGCATCTTCGTCCTCGGCCACCGGAAAAGCGGTGATATCCACCCAGCAGCCACGACGCGCCAACTCTAACGCTTCCTCAAACAATCCCCGACGGCGATTGACATGGGTCGGATTGAACACCCGCGGCGGCAGTTCGCTGCCATCCAGTGCGCGCCGCACCAATTCCAAACCACGTGCGCCATTGCCCAAATGCAGATGGACAATGCCGGCTTTGCCGCTCATGAGTCCCGCCACGTGCGCTTCGGATGCCACGCGCAGCAATTCATCCAGAGATGGCTGACTGGATCGGTGGTCGCTGATCGCCAGCTCGCCTACGCCAATCAGGCAGTCAATGAATGCAATGTCTCCGCGGATGCTGCCGGTCAGAGTGGCTGCCGGCAGGTGATAGCCGCCGCAATAGCCCCACGCGCTCAGGCCTTCTTCGCGAAGCCCGTGCAGATGGGCGACCAGCTCGCGTGGGCTGCGCGCTAGGTCGTCGGTGCCGAGCAATCCAATCACGGTCGTTACCCCACCGCGGGTGTATCGCGACAAGGGCAGCGCCGGCACACGGCTGCAGAAGCCGTCTTCACCACCGCCGCCAGTGACATGCACGTGGCCATCAACGAGCCCTGGCGCGAGCATCTGTCCCTGCAAATCAACCACTTCGATGGGCAAGCCATGCGGGGGTTCGGCGTTAGCCTCATCCATCCAGAGGATGCGTCCGCCGCCGGTCAGCAGTTGCTTCAGTCCAAGTGGCTCGGGAGCAAACACGTTGGCATTGCGCAACAGGGTCAAAGGCGCGTCAGGGTATTCAGTCATCGCGGAAATGTAGCAGTTCAGGCAAAAGTCGGAAGCAACGCGAGGCGAGCCGTGCATAAGTCCAGTGGGCCAGCGGTGCCCGCCGCGGTACTAGCCCGCACAATTCCCCGGTTTTTGGCCTGGGCAGGGGCAATACTCGCCGAGCGCGGAGCGGGCCGGCCAACCCCAAACTGGAGATGGCTGCGTTTAAGCATGGTCATCCGTGTTTGGAGTTGCCTCGTGCTCGTGAATCGTTTTAAACAGAGGTTGATTTTGCTCGGCAGACTTACCGACAGGCGCGCGGTGCCCTACGCTTGTGGGCATGGCAGCCGAACCCAGCGATGAAGACCTGATGTTGGCCTACGCCGGTGGCAGCGCGGCGGCATTTGACGCGCTTTACGCGCGCCATCGTGGACCCTTGTTCCGTTTCCTGTTGCGCGGGCTGAGCCAGCGCGCGTTGGCGGAAGAGTGCTTTCAAGAAGTCTGGTCGCGGGTGATCGTGGCGCGCGAGCGCTATCGGCCTGAAGCCGCCTTCACCACGTGGCTGTATCAGATCGCGCATCGCTTGTTGATCGACCAGTACCGACGCGCAGGCGCCCGGCCAGCCACCGTTGCTGATTCGGAGTCAGTGGTTGATTACACCGCCGATGATCAAATCCGCCAGCCTGATCAGGTGTTGTCCGAGTTCGAGACCCGCCGCCGGCTGCAATTGGCCCTCGCCGAGTTGCCAGATGAACAACGTATCGCCGTGCAGCTGCGCCTAGAGCAAGAGCTGTCGTTGGAAACCATTGGCGAGATCACTGGCGTTGGCCGCGAAACCGTGAAGTCGAGGCTGCGCTATGCCTTGGATCGCCTCAAAGCGAGGTTGGCACCATGAGTGATCCAACCTTACGACCGCTGCACACGGCGCTGGACTCGCACGAGCATTCGCTCGCAGAAAGCATGCTCGCGTTGGGTGACAGCGATCCCTCGCCTGAACTTGATGCACGCATCCGCGCTCAAGCGCGTGCTGCTCTGCGCAAGCGTCCGTTTGCGCTGTGGGGAGCCAGTTTGGCAGCGGTGCTCGCACTGGGAGTGGGTGTGCGCGTCAGCTTGACACCGACCGAGTTGGCCACCCCCGCTGCGCCTGCTGACTACGCGCCGGTCGCACCAGCCACCAAGCCGGCTCAAACAGTGCCGACCGAGGCGCCAAACAATCCTGAAGGCAGCGCCGGTCGAAGCGAAGAAAAACCAGCTGGCCCAAGTCGAGCAGAAGCCCAGCGGCGGCCGCCTTTGCTGGCACCCGACCCAGTATCGACAGCACCCACAGCAAAATCATCCGAGTCCGAACGGGGGCCTGCACCCGCTGCCGGACTGGAAGATCTGAGCGAAGTCGCGCGCGGGAATGCGCGTCGAGCCGGATTGGATGCAGCAAGTGAGCCTGCGGCTGATCAGCCGTCGGCCTCAGATCAGACAGAATTGGCTGTGCCCGCTGCGCCTGTCGTGACTGCTGCGCCGCAAATGCGAGCTTCGCCCTCACCGCCCGAAGCGTTCCCAGCACCACCAGCGCCGGCATCGTTGGCAATTCCCTCTTCACCCACACAGCCGGCAAGGTCGCCACCGCCGACAGCACCACCATCGGTTGACGAAGCAGAACCAAGCATGCGCGCTCAGCGGGGCGAACAGCCTAGGCCGAGGCCTGCAGCGACGCCTGCTTCGGCAGGCGTCGCCGGGTCTGCCACAGAAACGCGCGATTTTGACAAGCGCGAACCCAGCAAGCTCGAACCCAGCGAGCTCGAATCCAGCAAGCTCGAATCCAGCAAGCGCGATCCGAACCAACGGGATCCCGAACAGGATGCGTCCGCGCGCGAGGGTGCGGCCGAGCAAGCCAGCGAGCAGGAGTTGGATGCGCGTCGAAAGGCGCGCGCGTTTGCGCCGACACCCAGCAGCCCGCCCGCTGCTGCTGCTGCGGATGACGCCAACGCCAATTCGTCGCCGCCAGCCCAACCCATGAAGGCAGAGCTGACACTTGGGCAGCTCATCCAGCGCGCGCGACGGGCGCAAGCGGCGGGTGATACCGATGCGCTGCGTGCGACCCTGCTGCGGATCAATCGGAACTATCCCGCCGCTGAGTTGCCCGCTGACCTGCAAGCGATGCTGAATCGAGAATTAGACCGTTGAAGGATCAGTCATCGTCATCGTCATCCGTCGAGACTTTTACCATCGCGCGATTTACTGTGTTTGAGCGTCGGCCGTTTATTTGCCGAAAATCGCACCCTTGCACGCAGGGTGCCTGCTTGCCATCCGCACCTCCGCGAGGTTGTCAGTGGCGGCCGCGTGGGGCATTCTCCTCGGGCATGCTTTCTCTTTCGCTCTGTCGTTCAGCACTCGCTCGCTCCGCGTGGACGCGTGGCACTGGGCTGTTGCTTGCGTGGATGATCGCGGCAGCAGGGCTGCCGCGCTGGGAAGTTCATGCGCATGACGACGCGGTTCACGGCCACGCTCACAGCGTTGCGCTTGTCGAACACGACAACCCAACCCAACCTCTCGACAACGACGATGGTCTGGCCGTTCCGCACCTGCACGAGGTGACCACAGTGAGTGCAGGTCTGCCCGCACTGCTGCGGCTGGACGTGCACTCCGTGTCACCGGGTCGTTGGACCCGCCCAATCCATTCCGCCCCCACTCCCTCAGCGGCCGGGCCACCACCGCACCGCCCTCCGATCGCCTGACCTCTGCCGTGGAACGCGGCCGCTTTGCTTGCGGCTGATGGCGTGCACTGGGTCGTGAAGATCGGGAGTCGAGTGTGCCTTCTCGCAATGGTGGGTCCCTGGCGCTTGCCGGGGTGATGTGTGTTCTGTCGTGGTCGGCATTCGCTGCCGAGACGACGCTGGAAGCGGCCATACGCCGCACCTTGGAATCGAACCCAGCCCTGCAGGCTGAAGGCGCAGCGCTGGATGCGCGCAGGAGCCAGGTGCAATTGGATGGCTTACCTCCGGCTCTGACACTTGGGGCCGATCTTGAGAATGTCGCAGGCACTGGCTCGCTGTCGGGCGTACACAGCGCCGAGGCAACGCTGCGTTTGGGCCGAGTCATCGAACTGGGCGGCAAGCGTGCTGCGCGGCAGGCTGTGGGCCGCGCCGACGTCGAACGCCAGCAGAACGTCGTCCGTCAACGACAGCTCGATCTGGCGGCTGAAACCACCCGGCGCTACATCGCCGTTGCCGAAGGTCAGCTCGAACTGGAGCTGGCATCGCAACAGTGGGCGCTCACCCGCGAAACCGAGGCCGCCGTGCGCCAGCGCGTGGCGCGAGGCGTTGCCCCCGAGGCAGATCAGGCGCTGGCACAAATAGCCGTTGTCCGCGCCGAGATCGACCGCGAGCATGCCGAGCACGAGCTTGCCAGCGCGCAGTTCGCCCTCGTGGTGCTCTGGGGCGAGTCCTCACCGCAGCCGATAGAAGTGACCGGTGAACTGCTGGACCTGCCTGACCTTCCCGATTTCACTGAGCTGGTGGCCCGCCTGCTGGATACACCTGAATTCGCCGCCTTCGCGCTGGATGGCCAACGATTACAGGCTGATCGCGAGCTGGCACGCGCTTCCGCACGCCCTGATCTCTCGTTGAGCGTGGGCAT
>JBBQQV010000038.1:0-12437 GCA_038215505.1 Lysobacterales bacterium | reverse complement strand
CCCATGACCCGCTTGCACGCCCTCGGCACCCGCGCCATCCACGCCGGCCAATCACCCGATCCCTCCACCGGAGCGGTGATGACGCCGATCTACGCCACCAGTACCTACGTGCAGGCCAGCCCCGGCGTGCATCAGGGCTTTGAGTATTCGCGTAGTCATAATCCCACCCGCTTCGCGTATGAGCGCTGTGTCGCCGCGCTGGAGGGTGGCACGCACGGCTATGCGTTTGCATCTGGATTGGCGGCGACCTCAACCGTGCTGGAAACACTGGACAGCGGCAGCCACGTCATCTGCATGGACGACGTTTACGGCGGCACTTATCGGTTGTTTGAGCGCGTACGGCGACGCAGTGCCGGGCTGGATTTCAGCTTTGTTGATCTCACCGATCCGGCGACATTTGTGGCGGCGATTCGGCCCAATACAAAAATGGTCTGGATCGAAACGCCGACCAACCCGATGTTGAAGATTGTCGATATCGCCGCGATTGCAGAGATCGCTCGTCGCCACGGAATTCGGGTCGCTGTCGATAACACCTTTTGCTCGCCGATCCTGCAGCGTCCGCTGGAGTTTGGCGCGCATCTGGTCATGCACTCGGCGACCAAGTATTTGAACGGCCACAGCGACATCGTCGGCGGCATGATCGTGGTCGGCGACGACGCAGAACTCGCTGAGCAGATGACGTTTTTGCAAAATGCGATCGGCAGCGTGCAAGGCCCGTTCGACAGCTTTCTTGCCTTGCGCGGCTTAAAGACCCTGCACTTGCGCATGCGCGCGCACTGCGCCAACGCGCAAGCCTTGGCAGAGTGGCTGTCAACCCATCCAGCGATTGAGAAGGTGATCTATCCAGGCCTGCCCAATCATCCGCAGCACGCTCTCGCCGGCCGGCAGATGGACGGATACGGCGGCATGCTCAGCGTGTATGTCAAAGGTGGCCTGCCAGCCGCGCGCCAGATGATGGAGCGCTGCAAGCTGTTTGCCTTGGCCGAATCACTCGGCGGCGTCGAAAGTCTGATCAATCACCCAGCCATCATGACCCACGCCTCAGTGCCCGCCGAGCAACGCGCGCGCCTTGGCATAACCGATAACCTGGTGCGTTTGAGTGTGGGTGTGGAAGATTTATCGGACTTGCAGGCGGAGCTGGAAGAGGTGTTGACTGCCGAGGGGCCTCGTTGAGCATGCCTGGAGCAAAATCAACGGCTGGCGAGTCGAGCTTCGCCAGCGAACAACGCATCGCGGTACTTGTGCCCTGTTTTAATGAGTGCGTCACCATTGCGAGGGTGGTGGCGGATTTCGCTGCTGTCTTGCCACAGGCGCAAATCTTTGTCTTCGATAATAACTCTACCGATGACACCGCAACGCTGGCGGCAAAGGCTGGGGCGACCGTGCATCAGGTCGCGCTGCAGGGAAAGGGAAATGTGGTGCGGCGCATGTTCGCGGATGTGGACGCAGACCTTTACGTGATGGTCGATGGCGACGACACCTACCATGCGGCAAGTGCAGCGATGTTGGTCGAGACGCTGCTTGACGGGCGGCATGACATGGTCGTTGCCGTGCGCGAAGCGCAGCACGATGCCGCTTATCGCAGCGGCCACGCGTGGGGAAACAAGATGTTGACCGGCTTTCTCAGTTGGCTGTTCGGCCGCAACTGTCAGGACATACTTTCCGGATACCGGGTCTTCAGCCGCCGGTTTGCCAAGAGCTTCCCTGTTCTGACCGCAGGCTTCGATATTGAAACCGAACTGACCGTGCATGCGCTTGAATTGAAGATGTCAGTCGGCGAGGCAGTGACCCCCTATAAAGAACGACCCGCGGGATCTTTCAGTAAGTTAAATACTTATCGCGACGGGTGGCGAATCTTGCGCACCATGCTTCGTCTATTCAGCGCAGAGCGCCCGCTCACTTTCTTTGGATCCATCGCTGCGGGGCTGAGTCTGATGTCCGTCGGACTGAGTATTCCTATCCTGCAGACCTTCTGGGAGACCGGTCTAGTCCCTCGATTTCCGACCGCCATACTTGCTACTGGGCTCATCATCCTGGCGGCGCTATCGGGCTTCGCCGGACTCATTCTCGATACGGTAACCCGTGGTCGCAGAGAGCTGAAAATGCTTGCTTATTTGAGCCAACGGCAGGCTTGGCAGCGTGTCGGACCTGACAGCCTGTCGGGCTTCGGTGGTCGAGGCGAAAATAGGGCTGCGTGAGCACAGATTTTCGACGATTCTCAGGCCCATCGCAGCGCTATGGGCCAAGAATTGGCGGAATGATTCAAATTAAACTTTGGGACCACGCAGGCGGATTTGCAGCCTGGCCGACCTAAGTCCGACAGGCGGCTGGGTGGTCAAGAATTGCGTTCAGCTGGCACCACAACCACCGAAGAACCTCGCAAACGGACGATATTCAAAGCTGACCTCGTGCTTGCCAGCAGCGGCTAGCAGTGAGCGCAAAGGCGTTTTAAGGTCGCCAAGGATTGCGCGCTCGATGGGAACGGGAACCCCATCCAGCTGCGCGCACCAGCCGGGGTAATCCAATTCTGA
This sequence comes from Lysobacterales bacterium, assembly GCA_038215505.1. Taxonomy (GTDB): domain Bacteria; phylum Pseudomonadota; class Gammaproteobacteria; order Xanthomonadales; family Xanthomonadaceae; genus JANNWF01. Next base: position 9,906 of record JBBQQV010000038.1, on the reverse strand, counting down.
AACGACGACTCGATCGTCCTGTGGCAGCTCGATTTGGAAGCGCATGCCCATTTCGCTATATGCGAGCAATTTGAATCCTAGCGGCTGCCTTTGCAGCAGGTCGGGGTCGCGGAATCGACTCGCGAGAAACACTCTGGGGTAGGCACTGGGTCGCGAGTACAGTCGCAACCCTCGCACCTTGTCCTCGGCGACTAGCGGAAGGTCGAGTGCATCGGCACTGACGACATAGCGCACATTCAAGAGGTCGTTGACCTCGCTATTTAGCGACCAATCCTGCGACAGAAAATCAAAGTACGGACGGTACATTGTCGCTGAATGTCCTGCTTTACTCTGTAAGGGACGCACATTTGCATAATTCTTCGGCAGCCCTGCGCTGTCCTCAAAAATAATACGGGTCAGGCCAAACTCAGACTCGACACCCGCCAGTAAAGGCAGTGCGGCAAATGCGACTTCTGGCATTACGTGACCGCGGACTTGCGGTACCGTAAAATCTCGATACATGAAGGCCGCAACGAGTGTGCATACCATCGCAAGCGGGCCGAGTACGCGTTTCGGGACGGAATGCATGGTTGCCACAAACAAAACAAGTAGTGCCATCGCCGCAGATATTACGGCAGGCTTGGAGATCACATTGGCCACAAACGCAACCGTCAGCAGAAAGCCCATAGCCAATACGATCACCAATCGGCGGCGCAAGGTTGTGATTGGGAAAGCGCTTTGACACAGTCGGTCAAGTCCGACTGCCGCAAAAACGCATGCTGAAAACTGCAACAGAATTGCATAGCGCCCGAGCTCCCTGATCTGGCCCGACACGGGCAGTTTTCTAAGCACGTCAGCCAAAGGTGTCCAGTGGCCAAGCATTGCCAAAATCGCAAAAACGGCAATGACGCGCAGCCACCTTCCGTATTTGTGAAGTAGCGAACCAACCTCCGCTGGCGCGCGAGCAAGTCCGACCCATAATGCAAGTAAGGCCCCCAAGGTCGTCAGATTCGTCGTATTGGCATCGTCGGCACGAATCAACCAAGGGTCAAACACGCCAAAAAATTGTGCAGGCGAAACCACGTAATGATGGAGAAATATCTTTCTCGGCACCGAGTCGCCCGGTCCAATCGGTGCGTTTCCTCCAATCCAACGGTAGGCATCGGCGAGATACTCCAACGTCAAGAACAGCTGAGGCGATGCAATAAGAAGTGCTGCCGCACCCATGGGGACACCCGAACGCGCGATCTGTGTAAGCGCGGCAACACGGTTGGGAGCATTTGCAAGGTGCCAAAAGATGCACAACGCCCCACATAACAACCCGGTGTGAAACGCTGGCTGAGCGTGACCGGACAAGATCTGCAGGCCGATAATCATTCCAGCCAACACCGCATAGGCTAGCCGACTTCGTTCGAGGTGCAGACTGGTGAAGAGAACCGCCAACGGCAGCCATGTCAAACCGACAAAAATATTTGGCTGAGCCGAGGCGCGTTCCGCGACCGGGCCGAACAGCGCAAAGCAGAGTGCCCCAAACAAGCAAGCCCAGACTCCAAGCCGCCAATGCCGCAAGAGGACAAACATCGACCATGAAGCGATGCAGAAATGGAGTCCGATAAACCCTTCGATGGCGAGCCTTGGCATGCCCTCGGGTGACGAAAAAAACACCAGCCAAAGCCAACTCAACGGGTAGAAAACTGCGGACTGAATCTCGCCGACAAATGAGTGGCCTCCGTGGATGTGTGAATCCCACAAGGGCAAATAGCCCTGCTGCCAGGCAATGGCCAACGTTTGCCACCACGCGTAGGTTTGCTCTTGGGCGTCGTGAAACACCAAAAAGCTGGACTGCCCAAGCCAGATCGGCCCAAGCAAGACCAGCGCGGGCAGTCCAGCAGCCAGCAGAGCCGACAACCCTGAGCCGATTTTTTCCATGATGGTCAAGGTCTTGAGTACTGGGCTTGCGAACGTGATTGGCGACTTGAGATTGCTGGCCGCTGAGTGCGCGCGCGGCAAGCGACGCGCCTCGCGGGACGGCAAACTATCACGAACGTGCTCACTGGCGACCGCTGCTCACGTAGCATCCTCGCCCCTGCCTACGCCCATCGCCAACGAAACGAATGATATGACATGGCAATCCTGAGACAGGGCTTGAGTTTTGGCATCGTTGGCGGTGTGCAGCTCGTGCTCGATTGGTGCGTATTTGTCGGCACCAGTGCCTTGGGTTTACCGCTTCCTGTCGCCAATCTGGCTGGTCGAGTATCTGGGGCCTGTGTGGGCTTCCTGCTGAACGGTCGCCTCACTTTTCGTGGTGCTGCGCCCATTCGCCTGATCGGCCGCCCGCTGCGGCGATTTTCAGTGATGTGGCTTGGCTTGACACTGGTGAGCACGTTGGCCGTCAGCGGAGTTGGACATTGGGCTGGACTCGAATATGCGTGGTTAGCCAAACCCGTCGTCGAGGCACTGCTGGCCGTGGTCAGCTTTTTCGTACTGCGCCACTGGGTGTATCGCTGACTGGCGGCACATTTTCCCCACAAGCAGCCATCTATTTGTGACTGCATGGCCGAAGGTACCTCTTGTTGAGTCACGTGGTCGCGCTAGACTTTGCGCACCTTAGGTGAAACAAAATGCGCACCATGACAACGACCGCTAGCACCGCTTCCACTCTTGGGCGAAGCAAGCTTTACCCCAATGCCGCGACGGCGCTGCAAGGACTGGTGGCAGATGGGCAGACCTTGGCGGTTGGTGGATTTGGACTGTGCGGCATTCCGGAGGCATTGATCGGCGCGCTGCGCGATTCCGGGGTGAAAAATCTGACCGCGATCTCCAACAATGCCGGGGTCGATGGCTTTGGTCTCGGCCAACTGCTGAGCACACGGCAGATCAAGCGGATGATTTCGTCCTATGTGGGCGAGAACAAGGAGTTCGAGCGCCAATACTTGGCGGGCGAGTTGGAGCTCGAGTTCAACCCGCAGGGCACACTGGCCGAGCGCCTGCGTGCGGGCGGTGCCGGCATCGCTGCATTCTTCACCCGCACCGGCTACGGCACGATTGTTGCGGATGGCAAAGAAACACGCGTGTTTGGTGGTCATCATTACGTGCTCGAAACGGCGCTGCATGCGGATGTTTCGCTGGTGAAAGCATGGAAAGCCGATACCGCCGGCAACCTGCTGTTCCGCAAGACCGCGCGCAACTTCAACCCGGTCTGCGCGATGGCTGGCAAAGTGTGTGTGGCCGAGGTCGAGCAGTTGCTCGCCGTGGGTGACATCGATCCTGACCACGTGCATCTGCCCGGCATCTACGTGGATCGCATCGTGGTCAATGCAACGCCAGAGAAGCGCATTGAGCAGCGCACGGTCAGCGCGTCGGCATAGGTAAGCTGACGTGCTGGGCGAGCTGGATCTGTTGGGTATCGTCAGTCGGTGGCTGGAGGCCGCTGGCGTTCCTTTCATGTTGACAGGCTCGTTTGCCTTGGCGTGCTACGCCACACCACGCATGACGCGGAATCTTGACTGGGTGATTGCACCCGACACGGATTCGCGAGGGCGCTTGATTGCAGCGTTCTCGGCGGACTTCCACGTTGACGCCGATGCCGCTAACGAGGCTGTCGTGACACAGCACAAGTTCAATCTTATGCATCTCGAAAGCGGCATCAAAACTGATTTCATCATTCAAAAACGAGATACGTACCGAGAGCTGGAATTCGCACGAAGGCAGCGCGCACGCATCGGCGACATCGACACCTGGATCGTAAGTCGCGAAGATCTGCTGCTGTCCAAATTGGTTTGGGCAATGGACAGCCAATCTAAGTTGCAGCTGCGCGATGTGAAGTCTGTGATCGACCCGTCCCTGGACGGCGACTATCTGCGTACGTGGGCCGCAAGGCTAGGCGTGTTGCCGATGCTTGAGCGCGCCTACCCATGATCCTGGAAACCGCAGTTGACCGCTTCCCTACGTCGGGTAGCACTTGCTGCAACTCAGCTTTCGGACTTCGATCAACTCACCCGTTGGGTGTAGGCCGCTATGCGCCCGATTGCACGTTTGGGAGGCCGTCTGACTTTGTCTTTCGCTCGCGGCGCGAGCCGCCTTCGCTTCCGCTCGGCCCGCGTTGCAGGTGTTCAACCAGCGCCTCGTTTCTTTGCGCCAGCCGGCCTCGCGAACGCACACTCGGGTGCGTCCAACTGCAGTTTCCAGGATGAACGACACGGCCGTTGCAATGGCCAAGCGCGTAGCCGAGCATCATCGGCAGATGACCCCTGAGCAAAGGATGCGCGGTGCAGCGGCCATGTTTGATGCGGCCTGCGCGCTGGTCGATGCGTCACTGCCGACCCACCTTGATCGCTGCGCTCGTCGATTGGCGCGCGCACGCCGCTTGTATCGCGACGAGCTTCCCGAAGTCGCCCTGCTGGCACATGCGCAGTGGCGACAGATATCCGAGTCAACCATCACCGGCAACAACGAAACGAGGTAGTAACATGCCCTGGACACGCGACGAAATGGCGCAGCGCGCCGCGCAAGAGCTCACCGATGGTGCTTACGTCAATCTCGGCATTGGTTTGCCGACCTTGGTGGCCAACTTCATTCCCGATGGCATGGATGTGTGGTTGCAGTCGGAAAACGGCTTACTCGGCATTGGCCCGTTTCCGAGCGAAGCCGAAGTCGACGCCGACCTGATCAACGCCGGCAAGCAGACCGTCACCGCCCGCATCGGCGCGAGTTATTTCGGTAGCCACGACTCGTTCGCAATGATTCGCGGCGGCCATATTGATCTCGCCATTCTTGGTGCCATGCAAGTCACTCACCGCGGCGATCTGGCCAACTGGATGGTGCCGGGCAAGATGGTGAAGGGAATGGGCGGGGCGATGGATCTGGTTGCCGGGGTCAAGCGCGTGGTGGTGTTGATGGAGCACACCGCGAAAACCGGCGAGCACAAGATTTTGCCGGAATGCACCTTGCCATTGACTGGCGTCGGCGTGGTGAATCGGATCATTACCGAGCTGGCAGTGATGGATGTCACCGAAGACGGCTTGCGCCTGCTGGAGATGGCACCGGGCATCAGTGCCGAGGAGTTGCAGGCGAAGACGGGTGTGGCGTTGCTGCGCGCCTGATCTGCGTTTGGAAACACAGCGTTTTGGACATCCCATAGGCATTGCCGCCCGTGGGTAACTGAAGTCTATCCACGCTTGGCGATTTGATCCCGCAACCACGGGCCGACCAGCCCACCCAGCAGAGCACTCAGCAAGGCCAGCGGAAAGCCGACGCCCACCGCGATCACCAGTTCGAGCGGCCACAGATTGTGCGAGGTCGGGTCCAAGGTGGTCTCGACGATCACCCGCGCAAATACAGCCGCCGCGGGCGCGAGTCCAAGCACAGCCATGGTTTTCCATAGTCCGACAAGGGTGAGCGCGCGGACGGCCGCCGCTGATGCGACCAGCACGATCAAGCCGATGCCGTAGAGCGAATTAGGCAAACTGACTTCGGAGTACTCAAGCGGCCAGAGGCTGGCCCCCGTCGCAAAGAAAGTGATCGCGAATGCGATGGTCAACGCGAGGCTTGGCGGGGTGAGTTTCATGATCTGCACCTTCAGGATGGTGTGCACGGAAGCAGTTTGAAGCCTCTACTGGCCGAAATGTGGCCCTTGGAAACTTCTGCTCAGCGCGGTCGAGGAGCTGCGGGCACTTGCGGCCTGAGAGCAGCGGAGCGAGCTCCGCTCAACGGGATCTTGGCTGCGTTTTCTTTGGCTTTTGTAGCGCCGAGCTTGCTCGGCTGCCCGTTCATGTCGTTACCCAGTCAAGCGTTGCCGGGCCGGCGCGGCAATCCGCGTAAATGCATCGCGAATTCAACGCCACTGCGATCCAACAAATCCTCGGCACTTACTTGGCCGCGATGCAGCTCCGCCACCAGTCGAACCAGGTACAAGCCAAAGCCCAAATGCACACCATCAGCACGCATGGCGGGGCGCACCGACACCATCGACTCGAACAAGCGTCCACGCATGCTGGCAGGCAGCAGCGGGCCGCTATTGGCGACCGCGACACGATAGCCATCCGCGTGCGCGTGCAAGCTGATCCGCACCCAGCCATCGCTGGGTGTGAAGCTGCGGGCGTTATCGATCAGCTTGTCCAGCGCTTGCGCAATCAGGTCGGGCGCGCCCAACAGAAAAATCGCAGCTTCAGGCAGCCGCAGTTCAAGCTGCCGCGGTGCCAGCAAGTCCGCATGATTGGCGGCGCAGTCGCTGATCAATTGGCGCAGATCGAATTCGGCCATTTCCGCGCCTGCGATGGCCTGTTCGATACGGCTTGCTTCGCTCATTGCTCGCACAATCGCGGCGAGTCGGTCGCCACCACTGCGCGCCCGTTGCACGCAGGCGTGCGCGTTGCTGTGGATGGATTGCGGATCGATGTTGTCGAGTGCGCCGCGAATGATAGCCAAGGGCGTATTCAACTCGTGCGAGAGCTTGCCGGCCAAGCGGCGCAGGTAGGCTTGGTTGGCGGCCACTTCATCTAGCAAGCGGGCGAAACTGCGCGACAGATCACCGATCTCGTCGGTCGAGGTGCTACGCGGAAATGCGCGCAAAGAACCATCGTGTTGCAACGCCGTTTCGGCTGCATTACGCAAGCGGCCAATGCGCCAGCTCAAGCGAATGGCGAACAGCAGCAACACCCCACCGGCCGCCAGCAGCACCAGCAAGGTGCTGCCAATCAAACTGCCGACGCCGCGATCAATCAGCTGCAAGGTTTGCTGCTCACGCTCCAATAGCAATGCGCCGCGCACACCGGAGTCGCCAAGGATCGGCACCGCCGCCGACAGCAGCAGCCGCGTGGCATCGCGATCACGCCGCCACGCGGTCGCGGGCACGCCCGACAGCGCTTGCCACACTTCCGGTCGGTCGCTCTGCGCGGCGCCAAGGTCGTCGATGGCCAGCGGGTCAGCGGCGTACAGCAACTGCTGATAAAGCTCGCGTCGCCACCACGGCAGCGTGGTCGCGGATTCGGCTTCGGAATCAATGTCGGCAAGCTCACCTGCCTCCGCCAACACCCAGCCTTCGGCGGCCACCAGCCTTGCGCGCATATCGTTCGGCAACAACGGCAACAACGGCCGCGCCAACTGGTCACTGCGCCGCAGCAGCGGCCACAACGCCTGCGGAGATTCGCTGGCGGTGCCAATGCTGATCGGCAGCGCAGACGGGTGGGTTGACAACGTCGAGCGGGTCAACAGCACCTGCACGCCCAACCGCTCTGGTAGCAAGCCTTGCGGCAGCATCGCCTCAATGGCGTAGCCGGTGCCTGTGTCTTTCCATGCGCCACGCATGCTGATGGGTGCGGCGTTGCCGCCGTCGGCGACCACGTGCAGCGGACCACTGGTGGCATTGGCCAGGCGCAGACTCAGAACGCCAAACGTGCCATCCAGCGACAGTGCGAGATGATCGCTGCTGACCATCCGTGGCCAATTGGCATCCGCGCGTTGGCCGGGCTCAGCGGTGACCTCGACGCGCAGATAAAGGGTGTCGTCGATCTGTCCCAACGCCAGCCGCAGCCGCTCAACGCCGTCCTCGCCGCGAAAACTGCGCGAGCTCACGCCAGACCAGTCATCAAAGCCCGCATCCAGCACCGGCGCGCGCGTCAGCGTTTGCACGAACAAGCTGGGTCCACGCTCAGGCAAATCTCCAGGCCGCGCGGCGACCGCCCGCGCCAAAGCCTCTGCAGAAGCCATCAGTGCTTGCTCCTGGCCTTCGCGCAGCAAGCCTTCCATCTGCCACAACCACTGCCAGCCCGCCCACGGCAGGACCAGGAAGGAGAGTGTGGTGAGCAGGAGTTTGGCTGGGAGTTTCACTTGTGTGGAGTAAGAGGGGGCTGGGGCTGGGGTGAGCCGACACGCTTGCAAACCGCAGGTTTGCGTGTCGGAGAACGCTGACCGAGCGAAGCGAAGGCGGACCGCATGGCGGACGAATGCTATGCGTGAAGGCCGGGTGCGCAAGACTCGGAATAGCGATTGTGCTCAAGCATGTGCGTTGGGGTGTCTGGGTCACCAAAGTTCGGGGCGGGCGGGTCGATACCTCACCGCGAACGGTATCGGCAACCGCGGACGGTATCGGCAACCGCGAACGGCATGCACGGTAAGGAGTACGCAGCCAAAAAACCGTCTCGCTGCTTCGACAAAGCGCCCCAGACCCCAGCCCCCAACCCCGCTCCTGCTTCCTACCCCGCTCCTGCCCAAAGACTCAAGGCCTCCACCGATACCCGGCACCATGCACCGTATCAATCTCATCAAACGTGGCGTCGATCGCTTCGAATTTGCGGCGGGCGCGTTTTATGTGGGAAGTGACGGTGGCTTCGTCGACTTCGATCTGGGCTTCTCGCATCAGCTGTTCGCGACTCTTGACGTGACCGGGGCGGCGCACCATGGCGTGGATCATCCAGAACTCGGTCACCGTCAGCGGCACTTCGACCTCGTTCCAACTCACCCGCAGACGCTCAAGCTCCAGCCGCAGCCGGCGCAGCACGAACACTGAGTCCTGTGCCGCCGGTGCGCGCAGCGCGTCAATGCGGCGCAGTAGTGCGTTCACGCGCGCGGTCAACTGCGGCAGGCTGATGGTCTTGCTCAAGTAATCGTCAGCGCCCAGGCGCAGGCCCGAAATGATGTCGAGATCGGAGTCGCGCGCAGTCAGAAACAGGATCGGCAAACTGGCGCTGCGGCTGCGCAATTCGCGACACAACTCAAACCCGCCTTCGGGCTCATCGCCCAAGCCGATGTCGATGATCGCGAGGTCAGGCAAGCGCAGTGCGAATGCGATTCGGGCGGAAGGTCGGTCGGCATACGCTTCAACCTGATAACCGTAGCGCCTGAGCGCCTCGACATAGTTGGCGCGCAGTTCGGGTTCGTCTTCGATGATGGCAACGGTTCGGCTCATGGGGTGCAGCCTATTCACCCGCGAACAACGACGCAATGCGCTGCCCGCGATTCGCCCGAACTGATCGCAAGCCCGCCCGAACTGCGCCCGCATCGCGGCCGCCACGACGCGCTTACTGGCCCTGCCCCCCGCAGGAGTCACCCATGAGTTCGCACCGTGTCACCGCCAAGCCGCGTTTGCTGATTGCCCCGCGACTTACGCTTGCAGTTGCCGCCGCCATCCAACCGATCGAGGCGACGGCGTCGCGTGCCGTCGGTTCGCCGCAAACACGAGCCACGCAGTCTGAGGATGGCGAGCCCGAAAAGCAGCCCGCGCAGCGCTATCCCGGCAACGGGTCGCGTGGCCACAACACCATTCGTCGGCACTGGATCAGCATTTTTTCATCGTTGATGCTCTTGGTCGGCTCAGCGATTGCCCAACCGCGCGACGAGGGCCTGACGTTTCGCAGCGATACCGGTTGGCAACCTGTGCTGGCGCTGGATACGTCGGTCGACATGCAGATTCGCGGCTTGATCGCTGAAGTCACCATCCGCCAAACCTACGTCAACGATAGCAGCGAGTGGCAAGAAGGCCGCTATTTGTTGCCATTGCCGTCTGAAGCCGCGGTCGGCAGTTTGCGGGTCACTATCGGCGAACGCCTCATCGTCGGCGAAGTGCGCGAAAAAGAAGCCGCACGCGAGATATTCGCGCAAGCCGCGCAGAGCGGTCGCAGCGCCGCGCTAGTCGAACAGGATCGCCCCAATCTGTTTCGTACCGCAGTCACCAACATCGGCCCCGGCGAAAAGATCGTCATCGAAATCGGCTACTGGCAAGCAGTCAGCTATCGCGACCACGCATTCTCCATTGTCCTGCCGCTTACCCTCAAGCCGCGCTATGTTTCCTCAGCCTTGGCGCTGAGCAAGGATGAGCAAGCCGATCCACTGCCCAGCCTGGCCAAAGTCCACACGGATGGGGTCGAACCCACGCTCAGCCTGACCGCCGATCTGCAAGCCGGCGTGCCACTCACTGGCATCGACAGCCCG
>JBBQQV010000037.1:0-12494 GCA_038215505.1 Lysobacterales bacterium | reverse complement strand
CGGCCGCGATCTGCCGAATAAGTGCGCTTGACCTCCATCGCCGCCAGATCGCCACGCCGCTCAAGCACCACATTGCCGCGCTCGTCAGTTTTCAGGCTGCGGACATAGGTGCTTGATCCGGCCGGACAGGTGGCAACGGCATCACCCGGGCTCGACTCGCACTGCGCCAGGGCGTGTCCGCGAGGGCCGAACTCGGTCTTCAGCCAGCGGCCGCTGGCGTCGAGTGCCTTCCAGGGGCGGCTGAGGGCGTCGAATTGCACGGCGGTGCTGTAGCCGATCTGATCAATCGTCGTCGTGCCGCTCTGCGCGCGACCCATCGCGTCGTAGTTGACACTGCGCGCCAATGCAATCGGCTGACCACCATCGGCCGCACCCGGCGAATAGTTGCCGCTGACCGTTTCCGTCGCCAACTGACCACGGCCGTTGAGGGCGGTGTCGTAGACCATATTCGTTGTCGATTCGAGAATCCCTTGCGCATTGTTGACCGTCTTGACGAATACCCGCCCGCGAGCGTCATAACGCTGGCGGATGCGCTGGCTTTGGCCAGCGTGCAGGGCGATCTGCTCGATCACCTCGCCGGCGGCGTTGTAGACGGTCTTCCATGAGCCGGCATCCGGATCGTTACTCTGGATCTTGCGACCCATGTCGTCGTAGACCATCGACGCTTCGATGATCCCGCGGCCGCCGTTGCGAACCACTTTGCGCAGGCTGCCGACGGCATCCATCGTGTTGCTGATGGCCAGATTGTCGTGGTCACGCACCGTCACCAATTCGCCCAGCGCGTTGCGGTCTTCTTCGCGCCTTTGGTTGAGCGGGTTGAGGATGCGGGTGGTCAAGCCCAGGTACTCGAATGTCGACTTGGCGACGCCGCTGGTGTGGGTGGCGTCGGATTGGGTGGTCTGCAACGGCCGACCGAGCACGTCATACACCGTCTCGCTGAAGTAGCGCGTGCCGGCGGTGCAGGATGCGCCGCTGACATTGGGCGTGCCGTCACCCAGTTCGCCCAGAAAGAACGGCTCCGAGCTGCGTTTGACACGTCCCAGCGCGTCATGAAAGGTGCAACTGGCGGCGATGCTGGTGCCGGTCGCGGCCGCGTTCATGGTGTGGGTGGCGGCCAGCACCGGCCGGCCCAGCACGTCGGCATACAGCCAGCGCGTGCCTTGCCCGGTGGTGGTGATCTGTTCGCGATACACCGCGCCGCTTGGACACCCGGAAAGTTGCGCGCAATAGCGATAGGTGGTGGTGCTGGCCACGCCTTGCCCGGCGGCACCGGGCACCCCGTTGGGCACCGTCGCCGTCCATGTGTAGTAGGCGCGGCCCAAGCTTCCAAATATCGCGCGCGAGCGCACGCCATTGATGTCGCGGACGTGATCGGCATCGCCAAAGGCGTTGCGACTGATAACTTCGCTGGTCATCAGTTCCACTTCGGCACTGCCATTCCAGAACGGTGCCAGTGTCTGAGTGACGAAACGACCGCGACTAAAGTTCAGGGTGTCGTAAACCGTGCGCCCGTAGCGCTGGATGCGACTGCCGTCGCTATCGTCGAGCTGAAACACAAAGTTGCTCGCCGCCCCATCGGCGGTGGCCTTGCATTGCGCCTCGCTAAGCTCGGTGCTGCAGGTGTGCGAGCGCACGCGATTGCCCCAGTCATCCAGAACATGAAAGGTACGCAAATGCTGATATTTGCGCTCGGTGCCTTGCACGTGATTCTGCACGCTCTCGCTCAGCAGTAACCCGGTTGCCGCACCGCTCATCTGGTAGCTGAACTCGCTGTTGCGCAAACGCTGGGTTTCATTCAAACGCAGGTGAGCGACGGTCGATTTCGTCAGCCGTCCCAAACGCCAGCGCAGCGGATCTTCCACCATGTATTGGTTGGCGGTCGATACCGTGGAGAGCCAGCTTGCGGGCGCGCTGCCCGAGTAGGTCTTGACGTCGGTGGTGCCGACGTTGCCCCAGGCATCGGGATAGGTGAACGTCGTCTCGACCCGGCTCAGCACGGTGTTGGCAGCAAGGGCCGGACTCAAGGCATACGTCGTTTCGCGCGTGGACTGCAACTCAACCCGCTGCGGCGCACCCGGACAGCTCAGATTCACGCTGGCCGGCACCCAGTTGCTTTCGGCCATGGAAATGAGGCGGCCGTTATAGACAAACGGCACCTCTGCCCCGGTGACAAAACAGCTGCCAGCCGGGGTGCTCACGCACGCATCCTCTACAAAAGTACCAGGAACGACCGTGGTTGAGGTGGTATGTGGCCGGCCGATGAAAGGAAAGTCCTGCATGTATTCGGTCTTGGTGACCACATGGCTGTCGGCATGATTGGCGTCGATGGTGTGAATCTGGCGGAACCCCAAAAAGCCTCGGCCGCCGGTCTGCATCTTGGCGCCGACGTAGCGGTACAGCACCTTCGACATCGCACTGGCGCTGGTCTCGGTCGGCGCACTGCTCTTGGCCTCCGCCACCACCCACCACGCCGCATGCACATCCTCCACCGGCGAACCGCGACCCACTCTCGGGCCATTGCGGGCACCGCTGTCGCGCCGATAGATCGCCCGGTTGTTCAGCGTGCTGTAGCGGACTTCGGTTTTGGCACCAAGACCATTGGTGAATATTTCGATTACGTCGCGTGCGCGGCGTTGATCAGTGCCAAGTGTGAGCTGTGCCCGAGAGGCGCCGTCACGCCAACTCACCCGCAAGAAGTCGAGTGCGCCATCGCCGTTGTAGTCGCCAAAATAGAACCCGCGGTTGTCTTTCAGACAGGTCGAGGACTCACACCGCGTGGCGACGTTGCGCCAGCCCGGCAAATCCGCTGTAGCCAAGTCAAAGCCAACTCCCCCGGCATCGGTCGTGACGGGCTTGCCCAGTTGAGCGACGAAGCCCCAACGGCCTTCCAGAACACTCGTTGGGGCCGCATGCGATGGAAAGACGATATCCGCGCGACCATCTCCACTGACATCAAGCACCTGCAACTGATTGCGATTGGCAATGGAGTACGGACCCAGGTTCAGGACCATCCTGCTGGGGAGAAAGCCCTTGCCGTCATTGATCTGAAACGTCGGTTCCTGCAGCGCCCGGCTGCTCGCATTGAATGCGTCACTCAAGCCGTCACCGTTCAGGTCGACAAACCGCAGTCCTTCGTAGTAGCCGTTGCCAATGCGTCCAGCACCGTACTGGCGCATACGGATGGTGCCGCCTGTGCTGGTTGGGTTGATCTGGTCGACCACCATCGCGATCAGGAAAGGGATGGTGCAAACCGTAGTGGGGGAACTCGTTGTGGGTGGCCCATTCACATGGTGGGGTGGGCGTGGCGTGTTGGGTGGACCGTTGTGTCCACCACCACCGCCACCTCCGCCGCCGCAAGGCGTGGTGATGTCGACCACAACCACAGCATCGGAACGTCCGTCGCCGTTGAAATCGTTCAGCTGTTCAAAGCCGCCTTTCGAATGCAGCCCGGTCAGCGTGCCTGTCGGCGTCGTGCCCAAAAGTTCGGGAATGCCGTCCAGTTCCACGCTCATTGGCAAACCCCAACGATGAACGCCATCCGCCGAGCGAGTCATCAGGCGTGCGTTGATTCGCTGCCCACTGTAATACATCAGGTCCGGCAAGCCGTCGCCATTCAGATCAGGGCGCAATCGTGGACACCCATCCCATGCAAACACCTGATTAGCCTCGATCCTCAGCTGGACACTCGGCGGAGAATGGCTCTGGCTCGTCATTCACGCGTGCTTTTGGCGGGAATCCAGTGACTTGCTTCTGCTCTTCGCGCTGTCAAGGAGCAAAAGGCTCTGGATTCCCGCCTTCGCGGGAATGACGAGCTGAGGATCAGGGCTAATCAGGTGCAAACATGAGAAGAAGACGTAGATGCGGCGATAAATGCGGTGATGGACACCCAACACCCGCCGACACCCAACATCCGCCTTCGCATAGCCGCCAAACTTGACGCGACACGGGGTTCCCGACTATCAGCAGAAGGCGGTCCGACGCGGCGGCTTCTTCTTGGTGAGCGGGTGTCTACGTTCGTTCATCCACGTTCGTTCAAACACTGATCTCATCCCGTTGAAGCCATGACCTCACACCTGCCGACCCTGTCCGACATCGAAGCCGCCGCCCAGGTGGTCTACCGCGAGTTCGCTGCCACACCGCAATACCGCTGGGCCACGCTGAGCGAGCGCCTTGGTACCGATTGCTGGGTCAAGCACGAGAACCACACGCCGGTGGGCGCGTTCAAAATTCGCGGAGGGTTGACCTATTTTGATCGGCTGAAGCAGCTTGGTCAGCTGCCCCCAGATGTCATAGCGGCCACGCGCGGCAACCACGGCCAGAGCGTGGCGTGGGCCGCGCGTGCGCATGGTCTGGCTTGCAGCATCGTCGTGCCCCACGGCAACTCGGTGGAAAAAAACGCCGCGATGCGCGCGCTGGGCGCGACCTTGATCGAGCACGGCGACGATTTCCAAGCCAGCCGCGAACACGCGGTGCGCCTGGCCACTGAGCGCGGTGCCCACATGGTGCCGAGCTACCACGACGATCTGCTGCGCGGCGTGGCCACGTATTGGTGGGAATTCTTCAAAGCCGTGCCACAGCTCGATGTGGTCTATGTGCCAATCGGTCAGGGCTCGGGCGCGTGTTCGGCGATTGCCGCCAAACTCGCGCTGGGGCACTCGGTGAGGATCGTCGGCGTCGTCAGCGCCCACGCCACCACCTTCGCCGACTCACTCGCCGCGGGGCGGGTGGTCGAGGCGCCTGTGACCACGAAGCTGGCCGACGGCATGGCATGCCGCGTGGCCGACGCGATGGCGCTGGCTGTGCTGCAATCGCACTTGGACCATATGGTGAAAGTCACCGACGACGAGGTGGCCCAAGCAATGCGCGCGATCTTTGCCGACACCCACAACGTCGCCGAAGGCGCCGGCGCCGCCAGCTTCGCGGCGGCTTGGCAAGAGCGCGATCAGATCAAAGGCCAGGTAGTCGGCACGACTCTTTGCGGCGGCAACGTGGACAGTGACGTGTTGGCTGAGGTGCTGCAAAACTGTCTCAGAGTCGAGTTGCGCTGACCTTAAATCAAATCCCCACTGCAGCTCGGACCTAGCGGGCCACGCGATGCAGAACTGCCCTCGCTTTCAGCCACGTTCTGTTTCGCCGGAACCGCGGAAATGCTTGAAAGTTGGCTTAAGTGAGTGCCATTCCTTCCCGGCGCCTTTTCCGATCAGGCCGCCAACTCGATCTTCGCCGGTTTGCCGAGTCGCGCGGCGAACTGAACCAGCATATCCAAGCTGAACTTCTCTACCTTGCCGCGCGTCAGGTCGGAGATGCGTCCTTGGCTGACACCCAGCAACTCAGCTGCCTTCACCTGAGTCATCTTGCGAGCTTTGATCTGCTTTTCGAGTTGAGCCATCAGGTCGGCACGCAAAGCCAGCACTTGGGCCTCGGCCTCATCGAAGCCCAAGTCTGTAAATACGTTGCCGCTGGATGCGGTCATCTTTTTCCCCTTGGCAGGCATACGCACGGGACACCTCGTTGTCATGGGATAAGTTTGCAGCGCGCCTTACCCTTGGCAAGGTCATGGGGCGCAGTGCGTTGGGTCTTCTTCTGGAACGCATGCAATACGTAAACGTCGGTGGCACTCTCGACTACGTAGAAGACTCGGAACGTACCCTCCTTTGATCGAGTACGAACTTCGCGCACACCTGCGCCCACATCCGGCATAGGCTTTCAATCGCGCGGATCGACTCCCTGTTGCACCAAGCGCAGATCAGTACCCGCCTCGGTTCGGGCGCTGACCGGAAAGCCTCTGAGATCCTCGAGGGAAGTGCCGATCCTGTGTAACTCCTTCATGCCACAAATATACATGTAGACGCATACTATGCAAGTAAATGGGTATCCACTTCACGCTGAACCGGTATTGTTGGACGTGTTGCAGGGACGAAGGCCCTGAGGTGAAGTCAAATCCCTGCGGCGGGGGGCTTGGCGGGTCACGCGATGCAGACCTGCTCTCGCTTTCAGCCACTTTCTGCTTCGCCGGAATCGCGGAAGTGCTTCAAAGTGGGCTTAGGCCAGCGCGATTCGTCCCCGGCACCTTTTCCTGATTCCCTGCGACACAGAAGTGAACCTGACCCGAATGGCACTAACTTAGGCGCAAGCGCCAAACAATCGTCATTTTGGCGAAGGCCGGAATCCAGCACTTCCGGCCATTAGCAAAGCTTCAACAGCACTGGATCCCGGCTTTCGCCGGGATGACGAGCCTTAAGAAAGTGCCGTTCGTGTCAGCGACAATTCGGGATAATTTCCGTTACGTCACGCGAAAACTTCCCCCGACACCATTTCCCTCTGCTCGAGAAGGCACTCCAACCCCGTGCCCGATCCTTCCTGATTCCGATTACCGCTTACCACACGGCCTGCGCGGCCCGCCAAGTCAACCCGAACAAAGGCAGCGTCGACAGCACGAACAATGCAAAGCGAACCTCGATTACGTTGAAGAGCGACTGCCACAGGCTGTGCAGCACGCGGAGGCCGACAAAGGCCCAGGCCAATCCAATGCTCAGAGTGCTGCTGTCGCCAAGCACGGCAAGGACCAGTGCCACGGCATAGAAGGCCGTGGGGATTTCCATCAGATGGTTGTAGTTGTCGGCCTTCCAGCGCACCTGCGGCGGCAACTGGTTCATTTGCTCCCCGCGCGGCGCAGCAGGGTCAAGACGCATCCGCGCCCTGATGATCGCCGGAATGCGCGTGACGTACATCCACAGCCACATCACCAGCGTCCAAGCAACCAGCGCAACCACTGGCACCAGCATCGGATTGGAGTTCGTCATCATAAATTCCTGCGTGGATGAAGCTCGGGATGCTGCCTCAGGCGCAGGGGCAATGCCAATGGTGACAAGCGCCATGATCGAGGCGGTTTCAGACGGCGAGCCACTTCCCCAGAACAGCGGCGATCTCCCCCACCGATCGTAATTCCCAGCGCATACACCGCCACCTCGAAGCGCTACGACGAAATTCATTCGCCACAATGGGATTGAGGAAATTAGCTTGTTTTATTTGCCTCCGTCCCTTTCCTGTCGCTTTTTTTCGTTGCGGTATTTGATCCATAGAACTGCCTTTACGAAACCCCCGGCTTGATGGATCCTGACCGCTCTGAAAGCTAGCGTTCAGAACGGTGTCAGGAACAATCGCCGACGCGTCACGCGCAAATTGTCCCAAGCACCGCTTCCGAATCAGGATGGATCATGGACATTGAAGATCTGATGCGCGCCACCTTGCGCGAAGCCGGCTACGGGACTGACGCGGTAGGCTCCGCGTTGCCCAGAATCATGCGCATTCTTTGGGCGGAGGACGTGCGTATCGCCATGGGCCGCGTCTTGTCTCGCAAAGAGCGCCAGCACGTTCGTTTGCAGCTTGAGATCGGACTCAGCGTGTCAGAGATCGTTGCCGACCTGCACTCGTGAGCGGGCGCGAATGACGGATCAGAAGGGACGCAATTGATGAGGGAAGCCGAATAAATCCTCGTGAGCCCCCTTCGCTACCTCAGGACAGGCTTCGAGGCTCGGGGCGAAGGGCTTGGGCCTTGTTCCACTTGCGGTTTGGGTTTCGATAACGCGTTGCGGTTGGAGCCCTGATTCCGCTCGCGGCTGGAGCTTTGATTCCGCTGATGGTCAGCCTGTCGAACCATGGGCGTGCGGTGACGGACACATAAAGCCGACCGTGGCCAGGCCACCAAGTGTGACGCGACACCGGGGTTCTCGACTATCGGCAGAATGCGGTCCGGTAAGCAAGAACGGGGTCAGGTTCACTTCTGAACACGCCGCCCGATGTGCCGCCCGATCAAGCATCGCACCTCGTCGTACCCAAGGTGTCACCTCAAAGCCAAACTTCGCACCCCCAACCAAACTTTATTCAACCAGCCCTACTCTCCAATTCCCCGGACGCCCGGACGCCCGGACGAACGTGGACGAACGTGGACACCCATGAACAAGGCGCGACATAACGCTCTGGACAATCAGCAGAAGGCGGTGCGGCTTGCAGGATTCTTTCTAGATCGTGTGGGCGTCTACGATCGCTGCCGGGTATCCACGCTCACGTCCACGATCACGGCGCCTGCCGGTGAGCTTATGACGCGTTGTCAGCCAGTCGAAGCATCACCGCGAATGGCTGCACCGAACAGTTTCCGCGCTAGCTATGCCTGACGGGAATGCAGGAAACCAGACCCTTCCACTGCCTTTGCAGCCCAAGTGCCATCGCGCAGATCAGTGCGTTCTCGCTGGCCGCAATTCCCCATTCGCGGCGGCGTTGTCGCTATTCTTGCCCTAATTCTCGAAAAGGCTACCGCAATGATCTCAAGACCCATCCATGGTTTTCTTGCTTCGCTGGCGCTGGCGGCGCTGTGCAGTGGCTGCTCGTCGCCTAATGACGGGGCCGCTGAAACCGCCTCGGGTGCGCCTGCTGTGAACGTCGGCGCAGCAACGGCTCCGGCAGCGGAGAGCAGCTTTGGTGACGTCGCGTTTCAGACGTTCGAATCGAAGGGCTTTCGCATCGTGTTTCTCAATGACCGTAAAGTCCGCAAAACGTGGGCGAATATGGGAGGCGCCGCGGTGGATGGCGAATTTACGCAAACTGGCAAGCAGATCGCGGCGACTTGGGATCCCCAAGCAACCCATCACGGCAGCACGAGCGAACGTTTTGTGCAAACCGGCCCGTGCGCGCTGGCTCGCTATGAACGAGTGGACCGCGACGGCGTACTACATGACGACCAGCCGCAAATCTATCAGCGTAGCGAACCTCGCTGTGACGCCGTGCGCATTGTGCAGTAGCAAATCACATAGAGCGCCTTGGCACTTATCAGGTTGAGTCTGCCGTCCAGCTTCAGGAATCGGCGGAAATATGGACCGCGTCGGCGGATTCGCAGCGCGGCTTACCTAAGTCCGACAGGCTGCCGAAGCAGATCTGTCAAACGTCTAGCGCGCTGACGGCCTGTACCGGCGCAACATTCAACCCATGGCGTTCAAATGGCATTCAAGGTTCGCTAAATCCTCAAGGCACTGGCCGACGCCGACGCGCGATATGTCGTCGTCGACGGTCTCGCTGTGCTGCTGCACGGACACCTGCGAGCCACGCGAGACCTCGATCTGATCGTGGGCCTCGAGCCCGCGAACTGCCGGCGTTCGCTGGATGCCTTGAGTGGGGTCGGGCTTCGGCCACGCCTGCCCATCGAACTCGACGACTTCGCGGACCCCGCAAAGCGTCACGACTGGCACGACAATCGCAACAGGCTGGTCCTGCAGTTATGGGATCCGTCTAACGAGGAGCGCGCCGTCGAGGTTTTCGTCACCGAGCCCATCGCGTTCGAAGAGTTGGAAGCCGAAGCGGTGCAGAAGGACCTCGACGGCATCCCGGTCCGAATCGCGTCAATTCGGCACCTGATCCAGATGAAGCGATCCGCCAAGCGCAGGCGTCATCTTGACGACATCGAGGCCTTGAACCAGGTTGCCGTTGAAACCGGTGTACCGACGGAGTAGGCCCACGTCCGATCCTTTGCGTTGCACCTTCAGCGATGCCAAGCGGAACCATTTGCTGGAGGGAATCCGAATGAGCACACACGCCAAGATCAATTTCTTTGAGGAAATGGTCTCCATCGTGATCGCTGTCGGAGCGCGAGACCGATTTGCCGGACGGTCGGTCGGCAAATCGGCACCACCGGGCCCGGCTTCGAACATTAAAGGTTCGCATGTCGAGCCCGGCTCGGGTAGCCGAGCATGATCAAGCTGGTTTCCACAAAGACCAAGGGCGAACGCGCCGAGAGCTACAAAGCTAGACCGCTTCGGCCGGACCGCTCGGCCGACCCCTTGGGCCCAACTAGGAGTTGGCGCGGATAGCCTATCGAGCGCGCGCAAGGCGGAATGGGGTTCTGGCTGTGCGGCTTGTAGGATGCTGGGTGCTGGATGCTTCTTGGATCGTGTGGGTGTCCACGATCGCGGTCCACGATCGCGGAGCTTGGTGTGGGTGTCCACGATCTCGGGTGCACCACAAGCGGTTTGTATGCCGGCAGAATCTGGACCTTCCAGTCGACGATGCGGATGTGCTCGTCCTCCGGAACACCACCCAACGCCTCGAGGAAGTGTAGATGAGCGTAAGCGAGCGCAATCAACCGGCCGATGGGCCGTTCAACACGAACATGTTGAGATCTTCGGTGGCCTGCGCCTCGATATAAAACGACGCCTGAAAGCAGGCGTATTCTCGCCTCGACCTCCTAAGTAAAACAGGCTGGTAGATCGCTGCGGCACACGGCTGGCTTAGACTGCTGCGGTCACGGCGGTGGAGCTGGGCTATACCCATGTTGCGTGTATCCCATGTTGAGTGAGCCCATGTTGAGTGAGCCCATGTTGAGTGAGCCCCTGCGGCCGGAGCCGACGTCGCGTGAACCCACGTGGCCCGAACCCATGTCGCGCGTACTCAAGCCACGTCACTTGGGATACGCGCTGCCTCTGCTGGTCTGGATGCTGCTGGCAGGTGCGCTGATCGCGGCAGCCGGATGGCACGTGTATCGGGTGAGGTCGGCCGAACGGGTCGATTCGGCAAGCGTACTGTTGCAATCCGAGGCGCGCCATGCGGCTGAGCGGGTGCAGGTGTGGCTCGACAATCGCATCGACGATGGCGTATCGCTGGCGCGCTCGCCGGCCGTGCGTGCCGTGCTGCAGCCCGCAGGCCCGCGAGCGGACCAAGCGGATTATTCGGCGCTGAACCATGAGCTGGAGGCGAATGCCGATGGTGGCCTCGAGCGCGTCGCCGTCTGGGCCGTCGTGCAGTCGCCGCAGGGTAGCGTCGTGGCGGCGAGCCAACCAAAGTTGATCGGCCGGGAGATCGCAGAGGCAAAGGGCAGCGCGCAGCAGCCGACAATCCAGCCCGCACAGATTTCGGAGGTCTTTCAGGGCCCGGCCTTCAGCATTGTCACGCCTATCCCTGCCAAGGCTGGCTCTGCGTCTCGCTCAGGCGCGGTCATAGGTTGGGTCGGGCTCCCCGCGCTATCCCGTTTGTGGGCTGCGCAGGCCGCCGGCGATGGCGATGGCGATGGCGCAGCATCCAGCTATATCAGCGACGCTGGCGGTCGTTACCTGACGCGACCGGCGGGGGTAGCCAGCATCGTTCTCTTGCAGGATCGCGCGAGCGGAGCGGCGGTTGCACAATGCCTGAGCGGCAGTAGCGGCGTGATCGCGGAGGCCGATGAACGCGGGGTGGCTTCGCTGGTCGCCTATCGTTGGCTGGAGCAACCGAGCTGGTGCGTGCTGACACGAGTCGATCAGTCGGCGCTGACTGCGGCAAGCGCCGCCTTGTCCCGATCCCTGCTCCAAGCGGGCGCGGCGACTTGGCTGCTGGTGTCGCTGGTCGCATGGTTGCTGCTGCGCTGGAGCCAGCCGCGCAAGGCGGCGAAAACCGCGCGCGGGTCCGCTGAGGATTCATCGCCAAAGCCTGCGCCGCCGCGAGCTCCCGCCAGCAGCCGAGCGACCAAGCCTTCCGCCGCCGCAGATGCGCAGGCCAATCAATCGCGCAACGATTTCTTGACCAGCGTGAGTCACGAAATTCGCACGCCAATGAACGGCGTGCTGGGGCCGTTGGCCTTGCTCTTGCGCTCACCACTCAACGAGCAACAGCAGGAGCTGGCAGAACTCGCGCACGTTAGCGCCGATGCGCTGCTACGCAGCATTCGCGACGTGATTGATGGCGCAAAGTTGGACGCCGGCGAGCTGCAACTGGCGGAAGAGCCGTTCAACCCTCGGCAGCTCATCGAACAGGCCGCCGAAGCGCTGGTTGCGCAAGCGGCGCTTCGGCAAACGGAAGTCGAACTCGCTCACTCCTCCGAACTGCCGCCTCGGGTAACCGGCGATCCGCTGCGCTTCCGCCAATTGCTGGACCATTTGTTCGACAACGCTCTGCGCTGCTGTGCGTCGGGCCGTCTCAAGATCGACCTGCGCGCCTTTCCCGGCTGGCCCGGCTACGAGGTGATCTATCTGCGCATCAGTGACGGCGACATGCAGCAGGCGCGCATGCAGGCCTTGGCTGAGCAGTTGATCGAGACCGACCTCTCGAAATCGCTGCGCTCGGGTGGCAGTGGGCTTGCGCTGGCGATCTGCCAAGCGCTGACCAAAAAAATGGGCGGCCGCATCGGGGGTGACAACAAGCCCGACGGCGAGTCAGCGTTATGGGTGGAGATCCCCTTGCGAGTGAAGGACATCGCCGACAGCGATGGCGAACACCCGGCCGGCGGCGCTGGCCTAAGGGTCTTGCCCGCCGGTCCCGGCGTGTTTGCACTGCTGGTCGAAGACAACAGCACCAACCAGCACGTGGGTGCGTTGATGCTGCGCAGTCTGGGTTGCGTCGTCGAGGTCTGCGGTAACGGCCAGCAAGCCATCGAGCGCATCGAAAGCGGTGAGTTCGACATCGTCTTTATGGACTGTGACATGCCGGTCATGGATGGTCTCACCGCGACCCGGGCCATCCGCCAGCGCGAGGAC
>JBBQQV010000036.1:0-12512 GCA_038215505.1 Lysobacterales bacterium | reverse complement strand
GGTGCGTCCGAGACGCACCCTACGTTGTCCATTCGGCATTTGCTTGCTCGGCTAGACCGGGCTGTGGAGTTTGATCGACGAGTTCAATCAAGTTGTTACGCCGTGTTTAATGGTTGCACCGGCAGCTGCGACTTGTCGCGTGGCGTGAAAGCATCGCGCCTGCCGGCGCTCCCACAGGTGCATCGATTATTGCGACTCCTGAAAGGTCCGACAGGCTGCTATCTAGGGCAAGGCACGGCGTGGCAGCCGCGCTGGAATCTGAGGGCGAACGGTCCTCGTAAGCCTGGGCGAACAGTTTTCGGTCCCGTCAAGCTTGCTCACTCAGCCACTGCGGTCGTCTCGCAGCTCGCCGCCACCGAGCCTACTTGCAGGCGCGTGATCGACTTGCTCTGGCTGACCGCACCGATGCTGTAGGCGAACACGCCGTTGCCGCCGTCGCTGAAGCGGAAGCTGGCGGTACCGATCTGCGTCGAGCCGGCGCTTGGCATGGCGTCATTAATCATCGAGAAAGGAATGCCGTTGGCTTGCCGGAACACGCCGCCGCTGAAGCTGCCATCGGCTTGCAGAGTGGTTGGGATGACGAAGAACACCGCTTCGCGGTCCTGATCGTAGGTATACCAGACTGCAAACAGTTGGCTATCGAGATGGATGAGGATCAAGCCCCAGCCGGGCGTGGTGGTGCCGCCCCACCAGATATCACTGAAGTTGCTGGCCATCTGGCGCGAAGCATCGGCGCTGGCACGACAAGCGATATCGCGGTTGCCGAACGGGAATCGGGTCATGCGCTTGGTCTGCGCCACGCCGTTCACGCTGTAACTGAATTGCAGCGACTGATCGCCGCTGAAACGCAGAATGGCAGCGCCCACCGGGTTGGCCGGATCGGCAGCGGGACCGACGATCTGTGCAAACGGCACGCCGGTGTAGCGGAACAGGTCGCCGACAAAACTGCCATCGGCCTGCGCAAACGCGCCACCGACCAGGAACCAGGTGGGCTCGCCATCGACGTCGTAGGTGAACCAGGCAGGTGCGAGCACGTTGCCTTGATCGATGACGTGCAGGCCCCAGCCTGACTCGCTCTGCTTCCACCATGTGGCTGTTTTCAGCGGCACGCCCGCCAAGGGATTGGCGGTTTGGAAAATGTCGGTCAGACCATTGCTGTCCAGCACACCGCCGGCACCCAGCAACAGATTGCTGGCGTCAGACTCGAACGCCACCAGGCTGCCGGAAAAATTCAGCACCGGCTGATCGCTGAGCGCGTCCGCCTGGTCACCCAACGCGTTGCTGCTGACCCGCTGCAAGCTACCGGTGGTGCCACTCCAGGCCAGCACATCGGCGACTTCGTTGTTGTCGGCATTGCCCGCCACCAGATTGCGTGCTTCGCTGCGGAACACCACCGAGCCGCCGTCGCCGGCAATGGCCGGTCGCGTGGACGGCGCGTTGCCACCGGCACCGGCGGTCGTTTGACTCAAGCGCAGCAGACTGCCGCTGGC
Source organism: Lysobacterales bacterium (assembly GCA_038215505.1). Classification (GTDB taxonomy): domain Bacteria; phylum Pseudomonadota; class Gammaproteobacteria; order Xanthomonadales; family Xanthomonadaceae; genus JANNWF01. The sequence goes on along the minus strand of JBBQQV010000036.1, from coordinate 11,022 downwards.
AAGGTCGCGCAGAAAGATATCGCTCAGCTGGTTGTTGTCGCCAGCGGTCAAGGGCTGATCGCTTTGAAACACCAGCCGATCGCCATCGAAATCGATGCTGGGTGCCACGCTGGCATTGCTGCCACCGCCGCAGCTGCCACCGGCTGCCGGTGCGCTGACCACCTGCAGACTGCCTGTGAGCAGGTTGCGCAGCAGCACATTACTGGCCGCATTGGGGCAACTGGCGGTGACCCCTGCTAAGCCATTCTTGGCTGTCGATTGCCACGCCACCTGGCGGCCATCACCCGAGATCACCGCCGCGCTTGCGCTGCCGTCCGTGTCTTGCGCAGTGTCGCTGCCGTTGCTCGCTACGGCCTTGCAGGATAGGCAGCGTGGTGCCGGCAGGCCGCCGCCCGCCTGTGCAATCAGGGATTGCAGAAATACCTGCGGGCGGTCAATGGGGCCAAGCGCGGGGTTGGTGTTGAGCGTCGTGAACACCAGCGCACCTGCGCTTTGGGCCAGCTGCGGGGCGCTGCCGTCGCTCATCGCGGTGCCGACCCGTTGGGTTGAGCCGGTCAACAGATTGCGCAGAAAGATGCCGGATTGGCCGCCTTTCTGGCGTGCCTGCTGGCGTTTGCTGCTCTCGCCGAGCAAAGTACCGACCGCTGCATCAGGCGCAACAAACACCACCTGCTGGCCATCCGCCGAAATCGAAGCTTCACCGGCATCCCCGTTCAGCTGGGCGCCGCCGTTATCGACACTGATGCGCAGCACTTCTCCCGTGTAGGTATCCACTCGGAAGACATCGCGACTGCCGTTGCTATCAGCCGGGATCAGGTTCGTCGCGTGGGATTCGAATACCAGGAATTGACCGCTGGCATTCGAGGCAGGCGCATTGATCGAGGCGTCCACGGGTGGTGTGGGCCGGCGGCGGATATCGCGGTCGCGCTTGACCACCACGGGTACCGGTCGACCGCCAAACTCGCCATTGCCGAATTGGCCGGAGTAGTTGGAGCCCCAGCAGCGAATACTGCCTCCCGTCTGCACCGCACAGTTGTGTTCGGCGGCTGCGGTGATTGACAGCACACCTGCGCCCAGACTCGTCACCGGTACCGGCGCGACGCGGTTCAAGCTGCTGCCATCGCCGAGTTGCCCAAAATCATTTCGACCCCAACAGCGCACGTTGCCCTGAGCCAGCAGTGCGCAGCTGTGCGTGCGTCCGAGCGCGAGCGCAGTGGCGCCGCTTTCCAATCCCGGCACCGGTGCCGGGGTCAGTTGATCCTGCTGCACACTCTCATTGCCCAGTTGCAGGATGTCGTTGCTACCCCAACAGCGAACCGCGCCGCCGCTTAGCAACGCGCAGGTGTGTTCTGCGCCCAAGGCGACTGCCTGCACACCGCTGCTCAAGCCTTGCACGTCGACCGGTGTGAGCCGATTGGTGCGCGTGCCATCACCCAGTTGGCCGCTGTCGTTGGCACCCCAGCAACGCAAACCGCCTGTGTTGGTGATCGCGCAGGTATGTGCGAAAACACCAGCGGCGATGGCGCGCACGCCACTGCCGAGCCCAATCACATCCACCGGGCTCAGGCGGAACTGATCACTGCCGTCCCCCAACTGGCCGGCGAAATTGTGACCCCAGCAGCGCACGCCGCCGCCGCGCAAAGCGCAACTGTGCTGACCGCCGGCCGCAATTGCCTGTACCGAATCGGCCAAGCCTTGCACCGCGACCGCCGTCGTTTGATCGCCGCTGCTGCCATTGCCCAATTGCCCAAACGCATTCGCGCCCCAGCACTGCACGCCGCCCGCGCGCAGGGCACAGCCATGGAAGCCGCCGATGGCAATGGCGCTGACGCCTGCATTCAAGCCGCTGACGGGGCCCGGCAACAGGCGTTGTGTCTGGCTGCCATCGCCCAGTTGACCGAAGAAGTTCAAACCCCAGCAAAGTACTGCGCCCGCGTTGCTCAGTCCGCAGCTGTGTTCTTCACCCACGCTGACCGCTTGCATTGGGGCGGGCAGCTGCGTGGTTGTTCGAGGCTCAAAACTCTGCGTGCTGCCACCATCACCGAGTTGGCCGCTGAAGTTGAGACCCCAGCAACGCAAGGTTGAATCGGCTTGCAAGGCACAACCATGTTCTTGACCGACGGCGATCGATTGCACGCCCGGCAGTAAACCCACCACATCGACTGGCCGCCGACTGCGCGCGTTGTCGCCATTACCGAGTTGGCCAACGTCGTTGCGGCCCCAGCACTTGACCGTACCTCCGGCGATCAGGACGCAACTGTGGTCGCCGCCCAGGTCTAGCGCGGTCACCGTGCCGATGAGGCCAATGACCGGAGTTGGCGTCAGTTGACTGTTTTCATCGCCATCGTTGCCAAGCTGAAAACTGCCGTTGGAACCCCAGCAATTGACCAGGCCGCTGCCACGTAGCGCACAGGTATGGCGGCCGCCGGCGGCGATCTGCACCACGCCGCTGCTCAAACCAACCGCATCGACGGCGGTCAGGCGATCCTGATCGCTGCCATCGCCAAGCTGACCAAAAAAATTGAAGCCCCAGCACCTCATCGCGCCTGCATTGGTGACGGCGCAGGTATGCCGATGGCCGACCGCAATAGCACGCACACCGCTGGTCAATCCCAGCACGTCGACAGGCTCGGTTCGATCAGTGCTGGTGCCGTCACCGAGTTGGCCGCTGTAGTTGGCTCCCCAGCACTTCACGCCGCCAGCCGCCGTCAGTGCACAGCTGTGGTTCTCGCCGGCACCAATTTGTTGCACACCGCTGCCAAGCCCGCGAGTCGTCACCGGCGTCAGGCCAAGCCCACGGCTTCCATCACCCAGCTGGCCGTAGAAGTTCAGTCCCCAGCATTTGACGATGCCACCTTCCAACAATGCGCAGCTGTGATCGTCACCCGCAGTCAGCGCCAGCAAGCGCTCGCTCAGTCCGCGCACATTGACCGCCAGCAAGCGGTCAGTGCGGCTGTCGTCACCCAATTGGGCGAGGGAGTTGGCTCCCCAGCAGCGCGCACCACCGCGCGCAGACGCTGCGCAGGTGTGAGCTCCGCCGCCGGCGACGACGCCGACGCCGTCGATGGGCACTGGTTGGGCTATCGCGGGTAGCGCGGCGAGAAACAGTCCGACACTCAACAACCATCGACTCGCGATATCGGCGACGGTTCGGCCGGCTGGTTGCATCTGGTTAGCGTCGTTCGGCCCCGGATCATGTCTGCAGTAGGTGCTTGGGTGCCGGTCACCTACGCTTCCGGCAGTGCAGCACTCACTAGCGCTTGCACCCACATTCGCGTCTTTAGGCATGTCTTTTCCCCAGCGCCACATAGAGCCCACTCGCAACACCCGGATCGGCGCGCGGCAACTGACAGTGGTGCCAGTCCCCGCGATTCGCATTGGGTTCAAGCCTAAGACGCATTGTGTGCCTGTTTTCTCTCAGTGGTCTGGACCTGGTGGTCTGGACTTGGTGGCCTGGACTTGCTGGTCTGGACTTGCTGGCCTGGACTTAATGGCCTGGAACCGGGGCTTGCTTGATCGGACCGCAGCAGGGACGGCTGGCAAGCAGGAGCGTTGGCGCACGGAAAGCTAGGTAGCTATTGCTGAGAATTCCCCGCTGTCTTTGGCGCTCAAGGCTCAGCGCAACCTACTCGGCGCGACCCATCAGCCCGACTCACGCCCGCGTTCGGCCAACAAAGCCATCAACTCTTCGCGTTCGATGGCCTGCAAACCGCGTTCGCCTTTCAGCGCCATCAAATCGGTCAAGCGTTGCGCGCGGGTCTGTTTTTCCAGCTGGGCGATGGCATCGAGAAATTCGGCTTGCCAACCCGATTCCGCGGCAGGAAACTCGGCCAAGGCCAGCTTGTTCAAGGCGATGGCTTCTTCGCGATCTTCAAAGTGCATCAGCAAACTGGCGGCATTCAAGCCAGGCCGGTTGCGACACAGATCCAGCAGTTCGATCAGCAACGCAATGCCCGGTTGCCGCAACTCGCCAAACGTCCACGGCGGTCGCAGGGTTAACGCCAGCTCAGGCTTGTGGAGCAGCAGGGTGATGATGGCGCGGACCACGCTGCGGCGCACCGAGGGTGCGGCGCGCTGTAGGGGTCGAACGCTGACCGGCTCGTGCGTGGAGCGGCCGCGATCAACGCCAGTTAAATCGATCAGCCGCTGTTGCATCAGATCGCGGAAAGCGCCGTCGGGAATGACATCGAGCAGCGGCTTGGCTCGCTCGGCGAGGCGCGCCTTGCCTTCCAATCCCTGCAGATTCACGTCGCGAGACAGCTCGGCGAACAGGAATTCGGACAACGGCACGGCCAATTGCAAGCGCTGCTCGAAGCCGGCAGCGCCTTCTTTGCGGACGATGCTGTCGGGGTCTTCGCTCTCGGGCAAGAACAGAAAATGTGCCTGCCGACCATCCTTCATACGCGGCAGCACGGATTCCAGCGCCTTCCACGCGGCACCGCGACCGGCGCGGTCGCCATCAAAACAAAAGAACACATCGGCTGCATTGCGAAACAGCAGTTCGGCATGATCGGGTGTCGTCGCCGTGCCGAGAGTCGCCACCGCCGTGGTCACCCCGTATTGAAACAACGCCACCACGTCCATGTAGCCTTCCACTACCACGATGTGCGGAATCTTGCTATGCGCTTGGCGCACCTGCCACAGGCCGTACAGCTCGCGGCCCTTGTGAAACAGCGGTGTTTCTGGCGAGTTCAGATATTTTGGGGAGTCGTCCTTTCCCAACACCCGACCACCGAAAGCAATGACTCGGCCACGCCGATCGTGAATGGGAAAGATGATCCGATCACGAAACTTGTCATACACGCGGCCGTTGTCGCTTTTTGACAGCAAGCCCGTGCGTTCGAGCAGATCCAGTCGCCGTGGATCGGCGCCGAGAGCAGACTTCAGCGCGTCCCAGCCATCCGGCGCGTAGCCAATCGAAAAGCGCTCACGCACGCTGGCCTCGACACCGCGGCGATCCAGATATTCGCGCGCCTTTGGGGTGGTATTTAGCTGCTGGCGAAAAAACCCGGCGGCGGCTTCGCAAGTCGCCACCAGTTCACTCAGGTCGCCTGTCTGATGTTGTTGGCGGGTCTCGCGCGGCACTTCAACACCGGCACGCTTGGCCAATTCCTCGATCGCATCGAAAAACTCCAAGCGGTCGTAATCCATCAAAAACTTAATCGCGCTGCCGTGCGCGCCGCAGCCAAAGCAGTGATAGAACTGCTTGATCGGGCTGACGGTGAAGCTCGGCGAGCGCTCGTCGTGAAACGGACAGCGCGCCGAATACTCGCGACCTTGCCGCTTAAGAGGCACCCGCGCGCCGATCAACTCGACGATGTCAGAGCGCGCCAGCAAGTCGTCGATGAATGCGTCGGGGATGCGGCCAGCCATGCTGCGATTATGCGTGATGGGTCGCGGTCACTGAGGGATGGCCGGGGCAGGCGATGCGGCGATCTTCGTTAGATCAGATTGCCGATTGCAACTGCCCAATTTCAGCTAGCCAATTTCAGCTAGCCGATTCGAACTAGCCGATATCAGCTAGCCGATTTGAGCTGGCTGATTTGAGCTAGCCGATTTCAGCTAGCCGATATCAGCTAGCCGATTTGAGCTGGCTGATTTGAACTAGCTGATTTGAACTAGCCGACTTGAACTAGCCGATTTGAACAAGCTGATTTGGGCTAGCCGATTTGAGCTAGCTGATTAGCATAAGCCGACGTGAATCGGACGCCTTCAACCAGCCAACTTCGCCTTCACCTTGGCCGACGCTTGGCCCACATCCGCTTTGCCGGCGATGCGTGGCTTCAAAATCGCCATCACTTTGCCCATTTCGGCCGGCGAGGTTGCGCCGCTTTCGGAAATCGCGGCAGCGATGGCGGCGTCCAGATCGGCCGGGTCCATCTGCGCCGGCAAGTAGCCTTGAATCACGCTGATCTCATAGCGCTCGATGGCGGCCAAGTCTTCGCGATTGGCGGCTTCGAACTGGGAGACGGAGTCCTTGCGTTGCTTGAGCATCTTTTCCATCACCGCCAGCACGATGATGTCGGTGATCTCGATGCGCTCGTCCACTTCGCGCTGCTTGAGGCCGGCATTGATCAAGCGGATGACGCCCAAGCGATCCTTCTGGCCGGATTTCATTGCTGCCTTCATGTCCTCAATCAACTGCTGTTTCATGCTCATGCTCAGAACTCCAAGGGAGGCGCAATGGTTGTGGTTTGACGTGGAACGCGGCGAATGCAGCGACTGAGTAGCAAGTCGGGGCTGACGTCCCAGCCAAGGCCACAAATGCAAAAAGCCGACAGCGCGATGCGCTACCGGCTTGGTGGCTTGCAGGCGGGCTCTCCGAAGAGAAACCGCCGACGCACGCTTAATTAGTAGAGGCGCTGCCGCTTGGTCACGTCGCGAGATACGCGGCGCAAATGGCGCTTCACCGCAGCGGCTGCTTTACGCTTGCGCTCTTGGGTCGGCTTCTCGTAGAACTCGCGCTTGCGGGTTTCGGCCAATACGCCAGCCTTTTCGCAGGTGCGCTTGAAGCGGCGCAGGGCAAACTCAAACGGCTCGTTTTCGCGGACTTTGACGCTCGGCATGGTATCTCCGGGGGATGGAATGCAACTGCCCCCGCTGGCGGGGAGCCGCGTATGATAACGAAGCGTTACGCCGGGGGCAAGTTGCATCTTCGTCTTCGGTTTATGGCGACCGCCGCCACGACGCCGCAATGACAAAATGAGATTCGCATCTTGATCGTGCTCGGCATCGAAACTTCCTGCGACGAAACGGGTGTTGCGCTGTATGACAGCGAGCGCGGCTTGCTGGCGCATACCTTGTACAGTCAGGTGCGCCTGCATGCGGATTACGGCGGTGTGGTGCCCGAACTTGCCAGCCGTGACCACGTGCGCAAGCTGTTGCCACTGGTGCGCCAAGCGCTGAGCGACGCGGGCACCTCGATGGCTGATGTGGGCGGGGTCGCCTACACCGCCGGGCCGGGCTTGATCGGAGCGCTATTGGTTGGTGCGGCGACAGCGCGGGCCATGGCCTGGGCGCTGGATGTGCCGGCGATTGGCGTGCACCACATGGAAGGCCATCTGCTGGCGCCGCTGTTGGAAGCCGATCCACCCGCGCCGCCGTTTGTCGCCTTGCTGGTGTCCGGTGGGCACACCCAGTTGGTCGATGTGCGTGCAATCGGCGACTACCAAGTACTGGGCGAAACGCTGGATGATGCCGTCGGCGAAGCGTTCGACAAGACTGCCAAGCTGATTGGCTTGCCGTATCCCGGCGGCCCCGAGCTTGCAAAACTGGCGACTCAGGGGCACCCCGGTGTGTACAAATTCTCTCGCCCCATGACCGACCGGCCAGGTCTCGACTTCAGTTTTTCTGGCTTGAAGACGCAGGTGCTGCTGGCTTGGCAGATTTGCGATAAAGCTGCGCAAACGCGCGCTGACCTCGCCCGTGGCTTCGAAGACGCCGCCGTTGAAACGCTCACAATCAAATGTGAGCGCGCGCTTGCGCAAACCGGGCATCGGATCCTGGTGGTGGCCGGCGGCGTTGGTGCAAATTTGCATTTGCGCGAACGCCTCGCCCAGGTTGCCAAGCAGCGGCAAGTGCGCGTGAGTTTCCCGCGTCACGAATTTTGCACCGACAACGGCGCCATGATTGCGTTTGCTGGCTGGCTGCGTCTGCGTGCTGGGCAATCCGAAGCGCTTGCGATTACCGCCCGACCACGCTGGGAAATGGCGGCGTTGGCACAGCTTGGGACGCCTTGAAAGCCTTGCAGGCGTCGCGAGCGCTTTGCCAAGCATTGCCAAAGCTGCGCCCTTTATCTGTACAGCCGAGCAAGCTTGGCCGACCTGCTTGGTTTTATTCCCCAGCCCCTAGCCCCGCTAATAAACCATGGACTACATATTCATCGACACGCTGGAGATCGACACGATCATCGGCATTCACCCACACGAGCAAGCGGCTTCGCAACCGCTGCGGATGTCGCTGCGCATGGGTTTTGACAATCGATTGCCTGCCCATAGCGAACGCGTGCAAGACACGCTCGATTACGACCGCATCGCCACCCGCCTTCGCCTGCACACGCAATCGCGCAGCTGGTTATTGATCGAGACCTTGGCGGAAGCCAGCGCGCAGCTGCTGAAGACCGAATTCGGCGTGCGTTGGCTGCGACTTCGTATCGACAAGCCGCAGGCAGTCGCGCAGGCGAAATCGGTTGGCGTGATCATCAAGCGCGATTATCGGCATGATCCCGGCAATGCTTGAATTGGCGGGTGTTACCCGTTGGTTGTTGGTACTTGGCAGCAACGCCAATGCCCACTCGTTGCTGGCGCTTGCGCGGGCAGACTTGAGTGCACTCGGCGAGATGGTCAACAGCAGCCGCAGCATCGAAGGCGCCGACATCGGCGGCGGTCAGCAGCCCTATCTCAACCAGCTGGTTGAGCTGCAAATGGACGCTGACGTGGATGCCGTTCGCGCCGCGGCCAAGCGCATCGAACTTCAACACGGGCGCTCGCCCTTGCGCATGGCGAGTGGGATCTGCGATCTGGATATTGACGTGGTGGCGCAGTTGGATGGGGCCGGTCTGACTTGGATCGCTGACAAGCCATGCCGGATTCCCGCGGTGCAACAGCTGCTTCGCGAACGCTTGGGCGACCCACTGCCGGGTACCGAGCTGGCGGGCACCAATCTGTGCTGACCGTCGCACTAAAGTAACTGGACAAAGCGAGCAGGCTCAAATAGGCAGGCTCAAATAAACAAGGAGCGTCCACCATCGATGCGGATGACCTGACCGGTGACATAGGGTGCATCGACGATCAACCAGCGCACCGCTTCGGCAATATCCTGCGGCTGGCCCTGTCGGCGAAGGGCGGTGCGATCCACCACGATGCTCAGGGTTTCCGCTTTCACTGGATTTTCTGACCACAGCATATTGCCCGGCGCGACGCCGTTGACGCGCACCTCGGGTCCCAGTTCGCGGGCCAGCGACAGCGTCATCATGCCAAGTGCTGCTTTGGCCATGCAGTAAACGGTGTGTTGCTCCAGCGGCCGCTCGGCGTAGATGTCAACGATGTTGACCACGCAACCGCGTTGCGCGCGCAGCGCTTGGCTGGCTGCCTGGGTGAGAAACAACGGCCCCATCGCATTGGCGGAGAACAGCGCATCCCAATCGCTGCGGGTGATGCTGCCGACCGGCGTGCGGTAATAGCTGGAGGCATTGTTGACCAGTGCGTCCAGTCGACCAAAGCGGGCCAGCGTGGTGTCGATCAGCCCTGGCAGCCGCTCCAGCTGAGCGAGATCGCACGCTAACAGCAGCGTGCTGCCACTGCGCTGGGAATCGAGCTCCTCAGCAAGCGCTCGCGCGGGTGCCTCGGAGTCGCGGTAGTGGAGGGCGAGGTCAAAGCCGGCCGCATGCAGGCGCCGGGCGATGGCCGCGCCGATGCGCTTGGCAGCGCCAGTCACCAGCACAACGGGGCGAGAGTTCAGAGGGGTGTTCATTGGCAGCGAATATCGAAGAATCGAGGCGTGTGATTGTGCTTGAGAACCGTTCGGCGGCGACGCTTCTCGCTACATTGCGGATACCATTGCAGCCTCAAATGACGAGCGGGAGAATTCGGATGACCATTTGCTTGAGGGTATTGAGTGTCGCTTTGGCGCTTGGACTGTGGGCGTGTCCGGGCATCGCTGCAACGAGTCAGGACACGGAAGGGCAAGCCTCCTTGCAGGAAATTCTCAAGCAGCAGGACGAGATCGCCGCGGGTATCGAGGCCGGCGACTACGATCAGCTTCCGGCGCGCTCGATCAGCGCCATCAAGCGCGCGCAGCGAGTCATCAGCAACGTCACCGATGGTCGCACCGAACTCAAGCAATTGCCGCCCGAAGATCAGGTGCATCTGCAGAACGCACTGCAAACCGTGAAGGCGCAACTGGCCGCCACGCGTGAGGCCGCCGCTGCGCAAGAGGTGTGCTGGCGTGAGCGAACAGTCGGCAGCAAAATTGCCGTGACGCGATGCGGTTCAGAGGCCGAGCGTGATGAGCTTCGGTTGGGTGCGCGGGGATTCTTGGAGCGCGCTCGCACCTGCACGCCGCCCGACTGCGGAAGCTGAGAAGCGAATGCAAGTCGCACTTGGCAAGGTGCGAATCGGAGCAGCATTCCCAGTATTGGCTTGGGTCGAGTGATTCCACTCGCGCTGCCCGAAGCAGATGCGGATGCGTTGGCACATAGCCGTGCATTGCGAGAGGCAATCGCCGCAGAGATTCGCGGCAGCGGTGGCTGTATCCCGTTCTCTCGCTACATGGAGTTGGCGCTGTATGCGCCAGGGCTCGGCTACTACAGTGCGGGCGCGACCAAGCTGGGCGCGGCGGGTGATTTCGTCACTGCGCCCGAATTGGGGCCGTTGTTCGCTCGCAGCGTCGCCAACGCCTTCGCCCACACCCTGAGCGCGCTCGCTGGTGATGCTGACATTATTGAGCTGGGCGGCGGCACCGGCGCGTTCGCGCTGGATGCGCTGCTCGCCTTGCAGCGCTTGCATGCGTTGCCGGCACGCTATCGCATCCTGGAACCCAGTGCCGACCTGCGTCAGCGCCAGCATCAGCGGCTCAGCGCGCAACTGCCCGCTGAGATTTTTGCGCGAGTCGAATGGCTGGATGGATTGCCGGAACACTCTTGGCGTGGCGTGCTGTTCGCAAACGAAGTGCTGGATGCCTTGCCGACGACGCGATTTGTAATCGGCGAGGAAGAGTTGCAGGAAGAACACGTCGGCTTGGATGCCTGCGGCGCGCTGGTTCGAATTGATCGACCCGCCGATGCTTTGCTGCTGCGCGCGGTCAACCACATCGAACGCGCCCTTGGTAGACGTTTGCCCGTCGGCTATCGCTCAGAAGTGCTGCTGCAACTGCCCTGGTGGTTACAAGCGGTGAGCGGTGGAATGGAGCAAGGTCTGCTGCTGTTCCTGGATTATGGCTACCCGCGCAGCGAGTTCTATCTGCCAGATCGCGTGGACGGCAGCCTGATCTGCCACTACCGCCATCGGGCGCATGCGGAGCCCC
>JBBQQV010000035.1:0-12533 GCA_038215505.1 Lysobacterales bacterium | reverse complement strand
AAAAGCACTTGCGGTGGCGTTCAAGGGTGGCGCGATCACCGGCATGCTGGTGGTGGGCCTTGGCCTGCTCGGCGTGGCAGGTTACTTCGGCATCCTGTTGAAAATGGGCATGCCGCAGGATCAAGCCCTGCACGCGCTGATTGGGCTGGCCTTCGGCTCGTCCTTGATCTCGATCTTTGCGCGGCTGGGTGGCGGTATCTTCACCAAGGGCGCGGATGTCGGTGCTGACCTGGTCGGCAAGGTGGAAGCGGGCATTCCAGAAGATGACCCGCGCAACCCGGCGGTGATCGCTGACAACGTCGGTGACAACGTGGGCGACTGCGCCGGCATGGCGGCTGACCTGTTCGAAACCTATGCGGTGACCGTGATCGCCACCATGCTGCTCGGCGGCCTGATGGTGACCGAGGTCGGCCCGAACGGGGTGATGTTCCCGCTGGTGTTGGGCGGCGCGTCGATCATCGCCTCGATCATCGGCACCTGGTTCGTCAAGATTGGCAAGAGCGGCTCGATCATGGGCGCGCTGTACAAAGGCGTGATCGTGTCAGCGGTGCTGGCGGCGGTGTTCTTATATCCGATCACCACCTCAATGATGGGCGCCGGCGCGATGGGCCTGTACTACTGTGCCCTGATCGGCCTGGTCCTGACCGGCTTGCTGGTGTGGGTCACCGAGTACTACACCGGCACCCAGTACAAGCCCGTGCAGGATGTTGCCCGCGCCAGCACCACCGGCCACGGCACCAACATCATCGCCGGCCTCGGCATCTCGATGAAGTCGACCGCCGCTCCCGTGATCCTAGTCTGCGCTGCGATCTGGGGCTGCTTTTACTTCTCGGGTCTGTACGGCATCGCCATCGCGGCAACCTCGATGCTGAGCATGGCCGGCATGATCGTCGCGCTCGACGCGTATGGCCCGATCACCGATAACGCCGGTGGCATTGCCGAGATGAGCGAACTGCCACCCGAAGTGCGTGCGGTCACCGATCCGCTGGACGCGGTCGGCAACACCACCAAGGCAGTTACCAAGGGCTATGCGATCGGCTCGGCGGGTCTCGCCGCGCTGGTCCTGTTTGCCGACTTCACCCACAAGATCGACGCCATCGGTGCGGCCAAAGCGGCCGCGGCGGGTGTGGCGTATGAAGCCATGCGTTTTGACCTGTCGAACCACCTGGTCATCATCGGCCTGTTGATCGGCGGCCTGATTCCGTACCTGTTTGGCGCGATGGCGATGGAAGCGGTCGGCCGTGCGGCTGGCAGCGTGGTGGTGGAAGTGCGCCGCCAGTTCCGCGAAATCAAAGGCATCATGGAAGGCACCGCCAAGCCGGAGTACGACAAGGCGGTCGACCTGCTGACCAAGTCGGCGATCAAGGAAATGATGCTGCCGTCCTTGTTGCCAATCGCCGTGCCGGTGCTGGTCGGCCTGTTGCTGGGACCGCAGGCCTTAGGTGGCTTGTTGATCGGCACCATCGTCACCGGCCTGTTCGTCGCCATCTCGATGACCACCGGCGGCGGTGCCTGGGACAACGCCAAGAAGTACATCGAAGACGGCCACCACGGCGGCAAGGGTTCGGAAGCCCACAAGGCCGCCGTCACCGGCGACACCGTTGGCGATCCGTACAAGGACACCGCCGGCCCGGCGATCAATCCGCTGATCAAGATCATCAACATCGTGGCCCTGCTGATGGTGCCGTTGCTGGCGATCTGAGACGCTCCACTTGTCGCAAAAGAAACCCCGCTTCGGCGGGGTTTTTCTTTTCGACCAATCCGAATTCCAATGACGCTGACCATGACTGATCCCATCGATTGCCCGCAGTGCGGCCAAGGCAATACCTATCCCGACGGTGCGCTGACCATCTGCGCCGATTGCGGCTTCGAATGGAGCGCCGCCGACTCGACCCCTGAAGAAGTCAGCGACGCCCGCGTCGTTCGCGATGCGAACGGCAATGTGCTGAACGACGGCGACAGCGTCACCCTGATCAAGGATCTCAAGCTCAAGGGCGGTGCCGGTGTGCTCAAGGTCGGCACCCGCTTCAAGAACATCCGCTTGGTCGAGGGCGACCACGATGTGGATGCCGGTACTTACATGCTGAAGTCGGAGTATGTGAAGAAGCAGTAGCGCTTGCTCGGTCAGCGAACTACCTGCTGAGCTTGGCTGCCAGCGCGTCGACAGGATGATAGGTCACCTGCTTGCGCGCACGTGCTCGTTGCAACCAGCCCTGCTTGACCAGCCCCAGCAGATCGCTACGTGCGGTCATGATTGTGATGCGATGCGAGTTGGCGTGCGACGCATGGGTGTAGGCCTGGTCAGGATTGCGTAGCGCATGATCGAGCAGTGCCAACTGCCGATGGTTGAGATCGCCTCGGCCACGCAAAAGCCTGCGCAACGCCCCCTGCGCTCGATGCTTACGCTCGACGTAATCGAACAAGTCGGTGACGGCACGATCAAGCACGTCCAGCTGTTGCAGCACGAAATAGGTGCCATCCTGTGCGTCGCTCTCAACCTGCTGGTACGCCAGCTCGTAGGGGTGGCGATGTTGATAGAGCAGGCGTGAGATCGAAAAGAACTCGGCCAGCCAGTAGCCGCGCCGCAGCATCGACCAATAGAACAGGGCACGCGCCGTGCGGCCATTGCCGTCGGCAAAGGGATGGTCGTATGCCAGTTGAAAGTGCAGCAGGATTGATCGCAGCAGCGGGTGGATAAAACGGTCACCAACGAGGTCGTCGGCATTGGCAAAGTCGATCAGTCGCTGCATCCGCTCGGGCAATTGCTCGGCGGGCGGCGGTGAATAGACGATGCGATTGAGGCGGTTGTCAACAATGTGGACTCGCCGATCACCCGGTTGCTGGAACCGACCCGCATCGTTGTGGTCGTCCAAGGTGCCGTCGGTGATGATGCGGTGGAGCTCAAGTATCGTTTCCAACGAAAGCGGTGCTTCCGCCATTTCTCGCAGCCGCATCATGGCTTGGTAATTGTTGAGGATCATTCGCTCATCGCGGTTGATGGGCTGGCGCTCTGTCCGCAGCAAATCTTTGGCCGCCTCACGCGTACTCACCGCACCCTCGAACAGGCTGGAATGGATGGCTTCCTCCATCAGCGAGCTGGTGACAAACTGGTCGCGGGTAGTCGCATTGACGGCGGCCTCAGGCATCGCCATGCGGCCGGCGAGCAGTCGGTCCATCCGAGCCTGCGCGGCGTCGATGCGCGCATGTCTCGACACCGTCAGCATCCCTCGATTCGTGGCCCGCAGTTCTGGGAAGGCCAAGCGGCCGCTGGCGCGTTTGAATTTTAATGCCCACCACCAATCGAGAGCGCTCAACCCTTCCGGCGGCGCAAGGTGACGCAACTTTTGCCAGTGCAGATAGGCCTCATCTGAGATTTCATTGGATGCCTGGACGACCTGACGGAAGCGGTCCTGTGGTTGCAGGAACAGGTCCTCGAGCGGAGGCGCAGCAGGCAGTGATTTCATTTGAATGATTTCATTTGAATGATGTCATTTAAATATACTTACACGTATTTTTTATTCAAATCATATCTGATGCTTGCGTGCTCGCAAGTATCTGATTGGAAAAGCTAACCGATATGCAGCTCAGCGGAGTTCGGGGTTGGGGCTGGAATTGCCCCGCGACCCAAGTTCTGCTGCGCCGAATCCAGACAATCTTGATGACACACCCAGCCCGACCTTTCCACGAATGCGCGCGATGATCGCGCGCATTCGTGGAAAGGTCGGGCCCAGAAAAGTCCGGGCCAGCCATTGCGGTGTTTTGCGATTCCCTGTCGAGATGCCGAGCCGCCGGTAGGCATGATCTGCTACAAAGACCAGCACGACCGAACTGACTCGCACTGAACTGGCGTGCTTGAGCACTTGAATTTTCATCGCTGCCCAGGAGAACCCCATCAAGCAGCCTGTCGATTCAGCCAGCGGCCTAGGTCGTGACCTGCACGGCGCCAGTCGTATGGTCATCGATGCAGTCAATGGGGTGACGGACATCGTCGAGGACATGCATCGAACCATCTCGACGCTGGCGCCGCCCGTCGGTAAGGCGCGGATTGGGCCGACGACCGGGATCAGCGGTTTGGTGTATCGCAGCGTGCGCGGGATAACGCGTGCTGTCGGTGTGGGGCTGGACGCGTCCTTGAGTCGCTTGGCGCCGCTACTGGATCGGCAATCGCTGCCACCGGTGGCGCGCGAGGCGGCGTTGTCGGCATTGAATGGCGTGCTCGGCGATTACCTGCATGCGAGCAGCAATTCGTTGGCGATTGCGATGAGCTGGCGACGCGATGGACGCGCCTTGCGGCTGCATGCTGCAGACCGCTCATCGAGTGTTGAAGCCACATTGGCATCGACGGATTCGAACTCGGCAGACAGCGATTCGGTCGCCCCCACCGCCACCGCATCACCCAGCAAACTGCTGCTGATGGTGCACGGCCTGTGCATGAATGACCGCCAATGGTCGCGCGCGGGTCACGATCATGGCGCGGCCTTGGCAGCGCTTGGCTACACGCCGATCTATCTGCGCTACAACTCGGGACTGAAGGTCGCAACCAATGGCCGTCAATTGGCCGCCGCAATTGATGCCTTGCTTGCTCAATGGCCGCAGCCCGTGGATGAAATCGTCTTGCTCGGTCACAGCATGGGCGGGCTGGTGGCGCGCAGTGCGATTCACTACGGCGGCATGGCTAGTCACGGTTGGTTGCGCAAGCTCAAGACCCTTATCTGCCTCGGTGCACCGCATCTCGGCTCACCGTTGGAGCGCGCCGGCAACAAGGTCGACATGCTGCTCGGGTTCAGTCCTTACAGCGCGCCATTTGCGCGCTTGGGGATGATTCGCAGCGCCGGCATCCAGGACTTGCGACACGGCCGGGTGATCGACGATGAGCAGGATGCCGCGACCGTCGCGATGCTGCCGGACCACCTCGCCGTGTATCTGCTGGCTGCCAGCAAACAAGCCGCCGACGACACCGGCAAGCGGCCGTCGGGCGATGGTCTGGTGCCAATCGATAGTGCGCTGGGTCTGCACCCTGATCCACTGCGCGCATTGCGGGTACCAACCTCGAATCGCGCCACGGTGTATGCGCACGACCATTTCGATTTGCTCAGCAGTGCGGAAGTGGCCGGGCATTTGCAACGCTGGCTGAGTTCGCGGGGCTGAGTTCGCGGGGCTCACAGTCGGCATCCGAGTGTCGGCTCGAAGTGCCTCGCGTATGCTTTTCGCTTAGCAGTCTGTCGGACTTAGGTCGGCCGGGCTGCAAATCCGCCTGCGCGGTCCATATTTCCGCCGATTCTTGGCCCCTAGCGCTGCTATGGGCCTGCAAATCGTCGAAAATCTGTCCTCACGCAGGCGACTATCGCCTCGACCACCTAAGTCCGACAGGCTGCTAGCGCGGAGCGACGGGTCCGCCAACTTTGCTCGATCAACTTTGCTTGATCCATAAGGAGTGAATCATGGGTTTGGATTTGGTGCCTTCGGGCCGTGCGGTGCCGGACGAAATCAATGTCGTCATCGAAATTCCCAAGGACGCCGAGCCGGTCAAATACGAGGTCGACAAGGCCACCGGTGCGATCTTCGTTGACCGCATTCTGTCGACGCCGATGCGCTATCCGTGCAACTACGGTTACGTGCCGCATTCGCTGTGTGGCGATGGCGATCCGGTCGACGTGTTGGTGATCCTGCCGTTGCCGCTGATTCCAGGCGCGGTGATTCGCTGTCGCCCGGTCGGGGTATTGAACATGGTCGATGAAGCCGGTGGCGATGAGAAAATTCTCGCCGTGCCGGTCGATTCGGTGTTCGCCGGCTACGCGCACATCCATGACATTGCGCAGGTTTCCAGCCATTGGTTGGAGCGCATCGGCCACTTCTTCGAGCACTACAAGGATCTGGAGAAGGGCAAATGGGTGAAGCTCAACGGCTGGGGTGATGCCGCCGCCGCCAAGCGCATCATCAATGAGTCGATTACCCGCTTTAATGACGCGCCGGACAAGCCGCATTTCTAGCGGGTGTCGGTTGTAAAGCCGAGTCGCTTGTGGGAGCGGCGGAAGCCGCGAAACAACTTGCCATGTCGCGGGCCAATCGCGGGTTCCGCCGCTCTCACATAAAGCACCTCTGCCGTCTCATGATCGTCTTTCCGCGGAACACCCCCAGTGCAACCCGACCTGCCAGAGCAACCACGCCCCACTGATGCGCCGCCCGAGCACGCCGGCGCTGACGAACTGGAAACGCAGATCAGCGCGCCGGCCACCGACGGACTAAGCGAAGTCTCGGTAGCGCCCGCCCATTCGCTGCCCGAACAGATTGGCCCGTATGTGCCATTGCGCCTGCTGGGCGAAGGCGGCATGGGCACGGTGTACTTGGCTGAGCAGCAGCGACCGCGGCGCCTGGTCGCCTTGAAACTGATGCGCAGCGGCCACTTCTCGTCGGAGTTGAGCGAGCGCTTTCGTCGTGAAGCGGAGTTTCTGGGTCAGCTTGAACATCCGGGCATCGCACGCATATTTGATGCCGGGGAGCATCCGACTGCGACGGCTCGGATTCCCTATCTGGCGATGGAATACGTGGATGGCACCAGCCTGCGCGAGTACTGCCAGCGCAGCGAAGCCAGTGACCGCACGCGCCTGCGATTGCTAGCGCAGGTAGCGCGTGCCGTGCATCACGCCCATGTGCGCGGCGTGGTTCATCGCGATCTGAAGCCAGGCAATGTCTTGGTGGGTGCGGATGGTCAGCCGCGAGTGCTCGATTTCGGTATCGCCTTGGCGTTGGGCGATGCGGGCGACCCGCAGCGGCTGACTCAAATCGGAGAGTTGGTTGGCACCTTGAGTTACATGAGCCCGGAGCAGATCGGTGGCGACACGCGTCGGGTCGATCAGCGCAGCGACGTGTACGCGTTGGGCGTGATTCTGTACGAGCTGCTGTGCGGCGAGTATCCGCACGCCCTGCAGAACACCTCGTTGATTGAGGCCGCGCGGATCGTCTCCGAACAGCCACCGCGCGCCTTGTCCAAGCGTCGGCCAGACCTCGCTGGCGATGTGCATACCCTAGTCATGAAGGCGCTGGAGACGGATCGCAACCGCCGCTATCAAAGTGCCGGCGACTTTGCTGACGACATTGAGCGCTACCTCGACGATCGCCCGATTCTGGCGCGGCCGGCGACCGCGGCGTATCTCACTGGCAAGTTCTTTCGCCGCCACAAGATCGCGACAGTGGCAGCAGCAATGGTCCTGCTCAGCCTGCTGGCCGCAGTCGCCGTTTCCCTGCATTTTGCGATTGCCGAAGCGCAAGCGCGGCGAGAGGCCGTGGCGCGCGCCGAATCCAACGAAGCGGTGTCGCGCTTCCTGATCGACATGCTCACCAGCGCCGATCCCGAACGCAGCCTTGGCAACCAGTTGACCCTGCGCCAAGCACTCGATGGAGCGGCCGACAGCGCTTCTGCCACGCTCAGCCAGCAGCCTGCAGTGCAGGCACAAATCAAGGGCACCTTGGCGACCACC
This sequence comes from Lysobacterales bacterium, assembly GCA_038215505.1. Lineage (GTDB taxonomy): Bacteria > Pseudomonadota > Gammaproteobacteria > Xanthomonadales > Xanthomonadaceae > JANNWF01. Next base: position 5,055 of record JBBQQV010000035.1, on the reverse strand, counting down.
TATCGCAGCATTGGAGAACTGGACCGCGCCGAGAAGCTCTATGACGAGGCCTACGCGCTCACCAGCCAAGGGATCGACGAGGTCGCCATCGAGATGCGTCTCGGCCGTCTCGCCACGTGGCTGGATGCCGGCCGCAACGAAGAAGGTCTCGTCGAGGCCGAGGCGATACTCAAGGTGATCGGCCAGCGACCCGCCTTCAAGGAGATGCGTCAGCATGTCGCCATGGAGCGGGGCCGCGCCCTACTCGGTTTGGGGCGCAATGACGAAGCGCTGAAAGCATTCCGCGAGGTGAAAGCAACCAGCGATGCCAATCCGCAACTCAACCCGGAAATTGGGATCTCGGCGCGTCACCTGCTGGCCAGCGCGCTGCGCACCACCACCGATTTTGCCGAGTCCGAAGCGATGCTGCGCGAATTGCGCGTCATCCGCGCGGCGCGTTACGGCGAGGATCATCCACAGACCCTTTACACCCGCAACAATCTGGCTGCGGCCATCCAACTGCAAGGTCGCGACGAGGAAGCCGAGGCCGAGTTCCGCAGCGTGCTCAAGGCGCGCCAACGGGTGCTGGGGCCAGAGCATTTGTCGACCCTGGCCACCACTCAGAACCTCGCCAACCTGCTGATCCAACAGCAACGTCGCGATGAAGCCGAGCCACTGATTCGGCAAGCCGCCGAAGTCACCGAGCGGGTGTTCGGGCCTGAGCATCCGCGCACGCAGATGGCGCAAAACTCGCTGGCGTATCTGCTCGAAGATCTTGGCCAACTGGATGAAGCCGAGGCTCTGCATCGACGCATTCTGGCGCTGCAGAATGCCCGCCTTGAAGCCGGCGAATCGATTGACTCGGAGCTGCTGGCGACCCGCAACAACCTTGCCATGTTGCTTACTCGCAAGGGTCAGTTTGAAGAGGCGCTAAGCCAGTTCGACATCCTGTTGAAGGCTGCCCTCGCCGCGCTTCCCGCCGATCACGCGTACGTCGCTATTTTTCGCAGCAACTATGGCGACAGCTTGAACAAAGCCGGCAAAGCAGCGCAGGCAAGACCGCTATTGGAGGCGGCATTTCCGATCCTGGAAAAGAGCATGGGCGCGCAACACAAACGCACCCGCGATGTCGCTGCGCGTCTAGCAGCGACCTACACCCAACTCGGCATGCCGACCGAGGCCGCACGTTACGCCGCCATCGCCGCCGCTTGAGATGGACGTCGTTTTGCAGGACTCGCGTTTTGCGGTAGTCGCCAAGCCTGCCGGCTTGATGGTTCATGACAGTAAACTGGCGCGCGGCGAAACCGATTTTGCCGCCGCCCAACTACGTGAGCAATTCGGCAAGCCGATCTTCCTGGTGCATCGGCTGGATCGCGCCACCAGCGGTTGTCTGCTGTTGGCATTTGATCGTGAAGCCGCCAGCGTGCTGGGTAAATCGCTGATGGCGCACGCTTTTCAGAAGGACTATCTGTTGGTCTGTCGCGGCTGGCCAGCGGCTGACTTCGCAGTCGATTATCCGCTGGACGGCGGCCCCGGCAAACCGCTGAAGAAACCCGCGACCACCGAGTTCAGCGTGCTGGCGAAAGGCGAGTTGCCCGAGGCGGCCGGTGGCTTTGAGACCTCGCGATTTTCGCTGCTGCGGGCACGCCCGCTCAGCGGTCGGTTCCGCCAGATTCGCCGCCACTTGAAGCACGTCGACCATCATTTGATCGGCGACACCAGCCATGGTGATGGACTGCGCAACCGCATGTTCCGCATGCGTGGCGTGCATCGCATGCTGTTGCACGCATGGCGCCTGCAGTTTCCACATCCGGAAAGCGGTGCCACGGTGAGCGTGGAAGCGTCCCCCGAGGGTGAGTTCGCGAAGGCGATGGGACTATTCGCTTGGGACTTGCCGAACGTTGACGCAGCGGCAGACACCCCACAGCGCTAGACTTCACGTCCAGTAAACGCTCAACCCGCCGCCATGTTGCGTATCACCCCTTCCATCGCCATTCCCGACGACGAACTGGTCGAGCGTTTCGTGCGTTCCAGTGGTCCGGGCGGGCAGAACGTGAACAAAGTTTCGACCGCAGTCGAGCTGCGTTTTGATGCCGCGCAATCGCCATCCTTGCCCGAGCCTTTGCGCGCGCGCTTGTTGGCCCGACGGGATCGGCGAATTACCGCAGAGGGCGTGGTGGTGTTGCTCGCGCAGCGCTATCGCACCCAGGACCGTAACCGCCAGGATGCGCGAGAGCGCTTGCTGGCCTTGTTGTTGGCGGTGCTTAAGCCACCCAAGCCGCGAGTGGCGACCAAACCATCAAGGGCATCAAAAGAGCGCCGCCTAAGCAGCAAACGCGAGCGTGCCACCGTTAAACGTCAGCGTGCTGGGCGCTTTCCCGACGCCGATCCATGAGCTCGACCTTGGGCTCAGTTAAGGACGCACCGCCGCCGTTGCCCAGCTTGCCAGCGCAAGCACCGAAAAAAAAAGGTGCCTTCGCGCGTGCATTGGGTCGCGCCGTCCTGTGGATCGGCGGCTGGCGAGTCGTCGGCGAGTTTCCAGACTTGCCACGACTGGTCATTATCGCCGCGCCGCACTCTTCAGCCTGGGATGCGATCTGGGGGCTGGCGGTGAAGCTGGCGTTGGGCATCGACCTGGTTTTCATGGCCAAACGCGAAGTTTTTGTCGGCCCCGTGGGTTGGCTGTTGCGCTGGCTCGGCGGCATCCCGATTGATCGCAAGGCACCGGGCGGCGTCGCTGCACAGATCGCCGGACGCATGCGCAGCCGCGAGCAAATGTGGTTTGCGCTCGCCCCCGAAGGCACTCGGCGTCACGTTACCCGCTGGAAAACCGGCTTCTGGCACATCGCCCGCCGCGCCGACGTGCCCGTCTTGTGCGCTTGGTTTCACTATCCTGATCGCACCGTTGGCCTCGGCCCGTTAGTCGAACTGACCGACGACGTCGACGCTGACTTAGCCCGCCTGCGCACGATTTATGCGCCCCACATGGGCAAGCATCGCGGCGTGTAGTTGCCACAACTGCGCCTTCGCTGCGTGATGCATTCGCGGTGCATGCGAAAGCCAGAGCTTGCGCAGTCATGAGAAGAGCGGGCTCGATTGCCAGCTGAACTTGGCACAGTGTTTGGGGCGGCAGCCCGCACCGTGCGACAACGCACCGACTGCCGATACACGCCATCTCCAGAATCGCCCATTCACAACGACCTTGCCGCACCCGCAATCCGCGGGCGCAAGTCATTTGGAGAGCAGCATGAATTCAGCACACGCAGAACATCATCCCGTCGTCACCGAAACTTCCGATCACGTTTCCGGCAGCAGCCATCCCAACATGGTGACCGGCTTGTTTTCCGACCGCACCAGCGCCGAGCGCGCCTACGGCGCGATCACCAGCCGCGGCTACGATAAGGACGATGTGAACCTGGTCATGTCAGACAAGACTCGGAAGGCGCATTTCGCCAACTCTGACAATGTCGACACAGAGTTGGGCAACAAAGCTGCCGAGGGCGCGGGCGTTGGCGGAGCCATTGGCGGCACCTTGGGGGCAATCGTTGCCGCCGTCGCTGCGGTGGGCACCTCACTGGCTGTTCCGGGTCTCGGCCTAGTGATTGCAGGCCCGATTGCCGCCGCTCTTGCAGGCGCAGGCGCGGGTGGATTGACCGGCGGCCTGGTCGGCGCCTTGGTGGGTTGGAATCTTCCAGAAGACCGGGCCAAGCTTTACCAGGACGGCATCGATCAAGGTGGCATCCTGATGGCGGTGAAGCCGCGCTCGGCGGACGATGCCGAGTACTTTGAGCGCGAGTGGAAAGCCGGCCAAGGGCAGAACGTCTACCGTTGAACCCGCGTTGAGGTAGTTGCGCGTCGCTGAACCGATGCGCGATCAGGTTTCGGGTCGACCTCCTTGGCGAGGTCGACGCCGATTCCCGCTATTCGGACCACTGCGACGCGCCATTGTGCAAAGACAAAATCGCTAGGAGCCGCCGATGGACCTCAAAAGCGGCTACCCATACTGGGCGATCAAAAATGGCCTGATGTACGCCTTCCCCAAGCTGGACGCCGATCTGCGCTGTGATGTAGTCGTCGTGGGTGCGGGCATCACCGGTGCCCTGATCGCCGATGAACTGGCCAGCCACGGGCATGAAGTGGTCGTGCTCGACCAGCGTGATGTCGGCTGGGGCAGTACCGCCGCCAGCACGGCACTGCTGCAATACGAAATCGACACTCACGCAATTGATCTTGAGAAACGCTACGGCACGGCGTCGGCCCTGCTTGCTTATCAATCCTGTCTCAGCGCCATCAGTGAACTTGGCGAGGTGGCGCACGCCGTCGGTGACGTCGATTTCGCGATCTGCGACAGCTTGTACTACGCCAGCAATCGCGCGGATCACCCACGCTTGGCCGCTGAATTTGGGTGGCGCGAGGCGCACGGATTTCCGGTCCGATGGCTGCCGCGCAGCGCGCTGAAGGCGGAGTTCGGTGTGACAGCGCCTGCGGCCATCATCAGTTCGGTGGCAGCGCGCGTGGATCCGTATCGACTCGCCTCTCGTTTGCTCAGACGTATGCAACGGCAGGGCACGCGTGTGTTTGATCGGACCCAGGTCAAATCGATTACCGCGACCCCACGATCTGTCCAACTCGCCACTGCCGACGGCCATTGCATACAGGCCAAGCATGCGGTACTCGCCAACGGCTATGAAGCGCAGCGCTGGTTGCGCCAGCGTGTCGCGCAGAATCGCAGCAGCTATGCCTACATGAGCGATCCGGTTGATCGTGCTGACCTGGGTTGGTTGGCACAGACCCTGGTGTGGGAGGCCGCACGACCGTATCTGTACTTGCGTACCACCGGCGATGGCCGTTTGCTGGTTGGAGGCGAGGACGATGACCGCGATATTCCTGCTCGTCGCGACCGCATGGTCGACCGCAAGGCCAACCTCCTGCAACGTAAGGTCACGCGCCTGTTTCCGCATCTGCAGGTGCGGCCGGCGTTCGCTTGGGCCGGCACCTTTGCTGAAACCAGTGACGGCTTGCCGTTGTTTGGTCGGCATCCACAATACGGCCCGCGGGTGCTCTTCGCGCTCGCCT
>JBBQQV010000034.1:0-12684 GCA_038215505.1 Lysobacterales bacterium | reverse complement strand
CCGGCCTCGGCTTCGCTACTGATCCCGCCGAATATCCCATTGTCTACGTGGTCGATGATGGCGTCGGCAACGGCACGATCGTCAACGGTGCTGGCGACAGCACGCTGACCACCAATCGCGACGGTGTCACCAGCCGGGTGCTGGCCGTGACCGGTTGTACGACCGATCCCGCACCCACCAGTTTGCGCGGCCACGGCCATATCAACGCCAGCATCGTTGGTGGCTTCGACAACCGCACTGGCTTTCCGTTTATTGATCCCAATGGCTATTTGCGCGGACAAGGCGTGAATCCGTTTGCGCGGCTTGGCAACGCGAAGATTTTTCAGAACTCCGGTGGTTTTAGCCTAACCAATTGCGGTGGCAGCCAAACCGTGCTCGTTCGCAACCAGCAAGTGGCGGGCGCGCGCATTTCGACAAATTCTTGGGGCGCGCCGGTCAACGGTGATTACACCGCCGATGCGGCCACTTACGACCTCATGACCCGCGACGCCAACGACCTGACCGCCGGCCCGCAGCCGCTGATCTTTTTGTTTGCGGCAGGCAACAGTGGTGCTGGCGCTGCCACCGTCGGCTCGCCCGGTACTGGCAAGAACGTCATCACCATTGGTGCCTCTGAGAATCAACGCCAAAGTGATGAAAGCGGTAGCTGGACCGATGGCTGCCAAACCGGTCCCACCGGTGCTGACAACGCCATGGACGTGATCGACTTCTCCAGCCGTGGCCCGGCCGAAGGTAGCCGCACCAAGCCGGAGTTGATCGCCCCCGGCACCCACATCCAAGGCACCGCCAGCACCGCGCCTGGCTATACCGGGCAGACTGTTTGCGACCAGTTCCGACCGGGTGGACAGACCGTATTCGCGGCGTCCTCCGGCACCAGCCATTCGACCCCAGCGGTCGCCGGCCTCGCCTCGCTGGCCTACGCTTATTTGCAAGACAACTACGCGGTGGCCGAGCCCAGCGCGGCGATGATGAAGGCCTATTTGATGGCGCATCCGCTCTATCTCACTGGCGTCTCTGGCAATGGCAACTTGCCGACCAATACCCAAGGCTATGGCATGCCGACCTTGGGCCAACTGTTTGCCGCCAGCACGGCTCGGGTGGTGCGCGATCAGTTGCCGGAGGATGCGTTCACCGCCACTGGCCAAGTACGCGAGTTGTTCCTGCAAGTGGACAATCCCGCCGCGCCGGTTCGCCTGACGATGGCCTATTCCGATGCGCCTGGTGCGACCAGTGCCGACCCCAAGGTCAACAACCTTAACTTAAGCGTCGAGGCCGCCGGCAGCATCTATCTGGGTAACCGTTTCACCGGCGCGTTCTCGAGCACGGGCGGCAACGCAGATGCCAACAACAACTACGAAGCAGTGTTCTTGGCGGCTGGCACTGGCGGCCTGCTGCGCGTGCAGGTGACCGCGTTCAACGTCGCCGGCGATGGCATTCCCGGCAACGCCGACAGTTCCGATCAAGACTTTGCCTTGGTGTGCAGCAATTGCACCTTTGCGACCAGCTTTGCCTTGACCGCCAACACGTCGCAGGTGAGCAGTTGCGGTGCCGCCGGCGCGGCCTTCCCAATCGACGTCTTGGCCTTCGGTGGTTTCAGTGACCAGGTGGCTTTGAGTTTGAGCGGGCAACCCAACGGTCTCGGCCACAGTTTCACTCCGGCTACCGCGGTCGCGCCATTCCAATCCAATCTCGCCTTGACCACCACGGGGGTCGCCGCCGGCACCTATCCGCTGACCGTCAGCGGCGTGTCCGGTGCCAATACTCGGACTGCTCTAGTCACCTTGGCTCACAGTGACGCCGCAGCAGTGGCGCCGAGTTTGGCCAGCCCGGCCGATGCCGCGCTCGATCAACCCACCCAGCCCACGCTCTCTTGGGCAGCGGTGTCCGCTGCGACGGAATACGTGGTGGAACTTTCAACCAGCGCCAACTTTGCCAGCATTGCCCAAACCGCCACCGTGACCGCCACCAGCTACACGGTCAACCCCGGCTTGTCGGGCGCAACCCAATACTTCTGGCGTGTCCGCAGTCGCAATAATTGCGGTGATGGCGCTCTGTCTGCGGTGCGTCGCTTTACCACCGTGCCGGTGTTCTGCGCAGCGCCAGGTACGGCGATTCCCGACAACATGGCCGCTGGCATCAACAGCACGATCACCGTCGCCATCGCGCGTCAAATCGCCGATTTGGATGTCCGCTTCGAGGCGCGCCACCCATGGATCGGCGACTTGGCAGTTAGTCTGAGCAAAACCGGATCGCCGGCCACGGCGCGCCTTTTGGATCGCCCCGGAGGCACCGGCGGCTGCCAGGGTGACAACCCCAATCTGATCTTGGACGACGAAGCCGCAGCCACCGCTGAGGCCAGTTGCACCAACGCCAACCCGGGTTATCCCATCGGTGGTCGCTTCCGTCCCGACGATGCGCTGACGGCGTTTGATACGGCGGCCTTCGCTGGCGATTGGGTGCTTAACGTGTCGGACCGTGCCGGCGCCGATCTCGGCTTTCTGGATCGCTGGTGTTTGGAGCCGACTTTCGCCGACAACCCGAGCTTCGCCATTCGCAACGATAGCTACGCAGTGGCCGAGGACGGCGCGTTGACATCGAGCAACGTGCTGAGCAATGACTTCGGCAGCAACCTGGTCGCCACTCTCGGCACATCGGTGACGCAAGGCACGCTCAACCTGCAAGCCAATGGCAGTTTCAGCTACACGCCAACGGCTAACTACTGTGGTGCCGATAGCTTCACTTACTCGGGCACCGACGGCACCCAGACCGGACAAGCCACGGTCAGCCTCAACGTGCAGTGCGTCAACGACCCACCGCTGGCGGCCAACGACAGTTACAACGGCGTTGAAGGCACCAACCTAGTGGTAAACGCGGCCGCTGGGCTGTTGCAGAACGACAGCGATATCGACAATGCCAACCTCACCGCCGTGGTACTAGCCGCGCCTAGCAACGGCACACTCACCTTGGCCGCCAACGGTTCGTTCACCTACGTTCCTGATGCCTTCTTCTGCGGCAACGCTAGCTTCACCTACCGCGCCTTCGACGGCACCACTAGCTCGGCCACAGCTTCGGTCAGCATTACTTTAAGTTGCGTCAACGATCCGCCGCTGGTCGCTAACCAAACGCTGCGCATTCACGAAGGTGCCGTCAACGGTGCCGTCGTCGGCACCATCGTCGCCACCGATCCTGATACCGGCGATGCCGTCGCCGGCTTTAGCGTGGTCAGCGGCACTGGCCAAGCCATCTTCGCCGTGCATCCAACGACTGGGCAAATCACCGTCAGCAACGGCACACCGTTGTTAGTGGGCGCCAGCTTCAGTCTCAACGTCGAAGTCCGCGACACCAACAACGCCGTCCGCAGCGCGCTGATGACCATCAACGTCCTCGGCAATGCCATCTTCGCCCACGGCTTTGAAGCAACGCCTGTTCAGTAGCCTACCCACACAACACGGCCTCACAGCAGGCGCTTGTGGGAGCGCCGGAAGGCGCGATTAGTTTGCGGGGCGCGGGGCATCGCGCTTTCCGGCGCTCCTTCAAAGGCGAGTAGGGCGGGTCTCGACCCGCCTCCAAAAATGCTGCGAGCAAGACCATGGATTGCATACGATCACAGCCAGCCGCTAAATCGGCCAGCCCTTATCAAAATACTCAGCAATCGGTGTCGGTCGGTCGCTGGCATAGCCTTGCGCGTAGTCGACGCCGAGGCTGGTCAAGGCGGCGCGCAAGGGTTCGGATTCGGTGTGTTCGGCGATGCATTGTTTGTGCAGGACGTGGGCGATCTCGGTGATTGAGCGCACCACGGCTTCGGCCAGTGGCGAGGAGAGGAGGTCGCAGACGAAGCTGCGGTCGATTTTGAAATAGTCGACATCAAGTGCGCGCAGGTAGTTGAACGAGCAGAAGCCGGTGCCGAAGTCATCCAGCGCAAAGCGGCAGCCAAGGCCGCGTAATTGGGTGATGAAACGTTGCGCGCGGGCGAGGTCGCGTACGGCACTGGTTTCGGTGATCTCAAAGCAGAACCGATGCGGCGGCAGCCGGCTGCGGCGCAATCTCTCAATCAGAAAAACGATAAATCCCTCATCTACGGTGGCGTCACCGGAGAGGTTGATGCAGCAGGTGGCGACTTGGTCGGCGGCCTGCGGATTGGCCTCGAACCAGTCCAAGGTCTGCTTGACCACTTCCCTGTCTATACGCGCGCCCAAGTTAAAACGCTCGGCCACCGCCATGAATTGGCCGGGCATCATCAGCTCTTGATTGCGCGGATCACGCAGGCGCATCAGCACTTCAAAATGGCGACCACGTTGCTGGTCGGGGGCCAGGGCGACGATGCTTTGGCAGTAGATTTCTAGCGCGTGCTGATCGAGCGCTTCGCGGATGCGTACGGTCCAACGCATGGCGGTGGTGCGATCAAGCAATTCGCCGCCGTCCACGCGGGCAAGGCAGAGTCGGTTGCCGCCTTGCTCCTTAGCGGTGAAACAGGCGGCATCGGCCTGCGACAGCAGTTGCGCGTACTCGCCCTGACCGGGCAAGAAGGTGACCACGCCGGCACTGGCGCTGGTGGTTAGCAATTGGCCACGCCAGCCGCATTGATAACTGGCAATGCAATGCAGCAGTGACTGCAGGCGATCCTCGGCCACCATCGGCGAGCAGTTGCGCAGCAGCAGGGCGAACTCGTCGCCGCCAAAGCGCGCCAGCACATCGTCGGGATGGCGATTGGCTAAAAGCACGCCACCAATGCCACGAATCAGATCGTCGCCGGCGGCGTGGCCGGCGGTGTCGTTGACCACCTTGATCTGGTCTGGGTCGATATAGGCCAAGGCCATCATGGGCGCTTGCGGTCGCGCCAACTCAAGCCGCACGTGGTCCTCAAACGTGCTGCGATTGGCAAGCCCAGTGAGCGGATCGATGCATGCCCGTCGCTGCAAGGCAGCGGAGGTGATTCGGTGTTGCTGCATGGCGAAGGAGAGCAAGGTCGGCAGCATCGCGACCACGATCAAGAACACCAGCAAGTTCAAGCCATCCACGGTCGCCAAGGGTGGCGGAAAACCGGCCAAGCCCATGCCGGCGCAAGCGGCGAAGAGTAATAAACAGGCAGCCACGGCCAGGGCGGTGTGCAAAGGTGGAAAGCGAATCGCGCTCCACACCAGTACCGTGAGCGGCAAGGCGACCAAGCCGAGACCATAATTGCTGCCGAAGCTACCGCCCCACGCCATCAGTAGAAAGCTCGTGGTCAGGGCGATGTTCCATAGCGACTGCTCGGCTTGGCGCGCGTACTGGTCGCTGGCCAATTGACGGATGCCAGGATGCCCGCGTGCCAGCATCAGCATGATCGCCGGCGCCACGGCGGCGACGCCGAGCAGGTTGCCGAGTGTCCAGCGCAGCAGTGCATTGGGCAGTTCAACGAGCGCGATCAAGCCGACGTGGAGCAGGCCAAAGTTGCCTGGCAGGTCTACGAGCGAGAGTCGCAAGAACACGCCAGCGCACTGATGCGCGACTACGTCGAATGCGAAGGCATCGCCGCGGGACAGGTGACCCTACACGCCGACAACGGCGCGGTAATGAAGGGCAGCAGCTTCTACGCCACCCTGCAGGCGCTGCACATCGCGCCCAGCCACTCTCGGCCCAGTGTCAGCGACGACAACCCCTTCATCGAGTCGTTGTTCAAGACCATCACGTACCGCCCGCAGCACCCGCTCAGACCATTTGCCAACATCGAGGACGCCCGCGCGCTCGCCGACCGCCTGCTGACTTGGTACAACACCGACCATCGCCACAGCCAGATTCGCTACGTGACCCCGCAAGAGCGCCACGACGGCGGCGATGTGGCGATCCTGGCGCAGCGGAAGCAGGTCTATGCCGACGCCCGCCAACGGCACCCACAACGTTGGTCAGCCGGCACCCGCAACGGGTCCCAAATCGAACAGGTCACCCTCAACCCGCATCGGGTCGAACAGGTGCAATCGCCAAAGCGCTAGATAACAAAGGAGACACGACGATCAGGCGACAAGTAGCTTGACAGGCTCCGGAACAGGATACCCAATCAAATGCGAGAGACCATTTGGGGAGGGATGACCGGCGTCGGCGGAGATAAGTGTCTTGCGGACTAGCACTCGCGCGAACGAGCGGATTTCGGCGTTCGCCACAATGACGGGGAGTGCGAGTGGGTCCACGAAAGTGCCATTGCCGCCGCGGCCCGATAAGCTCAGCCGATCGTCGAAGTCTTGTCACTTCCTATTCGCGAGGTTACGCCGTAATGCTCACTCGTTGCTCGCTTGCCATCGTGTTCGCCATCTTGCCCATGACCCTTTCCGCTAAGCCGCCGCAGGACGCACATATGCTCACCCTGGAAGCCATCACCGGCGACGCACCCTTGTCGGGTCCAACCTTGATTCAGCCCAAGATCGCACCCGATGGTGCGCGAGTGACGTTCTTGCGCGGCAAGGATGACGACCGCTATCAACTGGATCTCTGGGAGTACCACGTCGACTCCGGTGAGACCCGCTTGCTGGTCGATTCGAAAGTCGTATTGCCCGGCATCGAAGTCTTGTCCGACGAAGAAAAAGCCCGCCGCGAGCGGCAGCGGATTGCTGCGCTGGCTGGCATCGTCGACTACCACTGGGCACCCGACAGCAAACGCTTGCTGTTTCCGCTGGGCGGCGAGTTGTATCTGTACGACCTCGCGGTTGCTGAAGTCGCGCACGTGCAAGCCTCGCCGGTCCGCAAGCTGACTAACGGTGGCGGTTTCGCCACCGATCCGAAGGTCTCGCCCAAGGGTGGCTATGTCAGCTTCGTCCGTGCTCGCAATCTGTGGTTGATCGATCTTGCCAGCGGCGCCGAGCGGCAATTGACAACAGACGGCTCGGACACCATTGGCAATGGCGTTGCCGAGTTTGTCGCAGATGAGGAAATGGATAGACACACCGGCTATTGGTGGGCGCCCGATGACTCGGCGATCGCGTTTGCGCGCATCGATGAAAGCGCTGTGCCCGTGCGCGAGCGGGTGGAGATTTATCCGGATCGCTCAGCGGTGATCGCGCAGCGCTACCCCGCCGCCGGCGATCCCAATGTCGCCATCCAACTGGGTGTGATTACGATTGCAGATACGCTGCAGGACAAGCCGGCCGACGCGGGCGCGCCGGATCTCGCTGCACCGGTGCAGTGGCTCGACCTTGGCACAGAAGCGGACATTTATCTGGCCCGCGTGAATTGGATCGACGGCCAACGCCTCACCTTTCAAAGGCAAAGTCGCGACCAGCGCAAGCTCGATCTGATCGAAGTGAAGCTTGCGAAAGTCAATGATGCTGAACTTGATGATGCTCAACTCACTGGTGCTCAACTCAAGCATGGCAAAACCGGGCAACGCCTGTTGCTGCAAGAAACCGCATCGACGTGGATCGATCTGCACGAGAACCTGCGTTTCCTGAAGGACGGTGGTTTTTTGTGGACCTCCGCGCGCGACGGCTTTTCGCATCTGTACCGGTATGACGCGAGTGGCGGTGCAGAGCAACTGACTCGCGGTGACTGGATGCTGGAAGCTGTGCTGGCGGTGGATGAAAAAGCCGGCACGGTGTGGTTTAGCGCCACGCGCGATTCCGCATTGGAGCGCAATGTCTATTCACTGCCGCTGGCCGGTGGCGAGCCGCAGAGGCTGACCACCGAAGCGGGCTGGCACGACGTTCGCTTTAGCGAAAATGCCAGCGTCTATGTGGATCAGTGGTCGAATTCAACCACGCCGCCGCAAATTGAATTGCGTCGTGCCAATGGCAAAAAGGTGGCCACCTTGGTCGCCAATGCCTTAACCGATCCCGCGCATCCCTACGCGAAATTTCACGCTGCCCATCAACCCGTCGAATTTGGTGAATTGAGCGCTGCCGACGGCACGCCTTTGCACTACAGCCTGATCAAGCCCGTCGGCTTTGATCCCGGCAAGAAATACCCTGTGGTTGTCTACGTGTACGGCGGCCCGGCCGCGCAGACCGTGGTCCGTGCCTGGCCGGGGCGTGGCGATCATTTCTTCAATCAATATCTGGCCCAGCAGGGCTACGTCGTGTTCTCTCTCGACAACCGTGGCACCCCGCGTCGAGGCGTCAAATTCAGCAGCGCGCTGTTTCGCCAGCAAGGCAACGTCGAAGTCGAAGATCAGCTCGCCGGCGTTGCGTGGTTGACCACGCAACCTTGGGTCGACGGTCAGCGTATCGGCGTGCACGGCTGGTCGAACGGCGGCTACATGACTCTGATGCTGTTGGCCAAGCACAGTGCTGCGTACGCCTGCGGCATCGCCGGTGCGCCGGTCACCGACTGGGCGCTTTACGACAGCCACTACACCGAACGCTTTATGGATCACCCCACGGCCAACGCCAGCGGATACTCGGCGTCTAGCGTGTTCAGCCATATCGATGGCCTCGCCTCCAAACTGTTGCTGGTTCATGGCATGGCAGATGACAACGTGTTGTTCAGCAACAGCACGAAGTTGATGAGTGAACTGCAAAAGCGCGCCAAACCGTTCGAGCTGATGACCTATCCCGGCGCCAAACACGGTTTGCAGAAGGCCGATGCTTTGCACCGCTATCGAATGAGCGAGGCTTTTTTTGCGCGGTGTTTGCACTGATGTGAGGCGAGCAGACTCATGGACAACGGCTCGCTTGGTGCTTTCGAGGGAGCGCCGGAAGGCGTGACCCGATTCGGAGGCGCAAAGCATCGCGCCTTCCGGCGCTCCCACACCCGCCGAGATTCGCAACTCGCAGAAACTGGCTGATGTTCCTGTGCAAGCTCTGCTTCTTCAATGAAATGCGGTTGGCTTGGCCGCTCAGCCTTTGCAGCGCTTGAACGCAAACGGGATCGTCATGTCTTTGCCGTCGTCGCCCGGCCCGCTAATGGTGGCGTTCAATTCATCCCCCGTGCGGCGATACTCGATCTGATTCGGAAAATCGTGTGCCGCGTTTTCGAACTTTACCCACTCGGCACCCGTCGCGCTTTGCTTGAACGCCGTGCCGGGAACACCCTGCGGCTGCGCGATAAAGGTTGGCAAGCCGTCAACCTGCTCAATTCGCATGAACTCGAATTGAGCTTTTCGGCCTTGCGTGAGCGTGCGGCTAACACCCAGCATCATGCCCCCGGCGGTGCCCAGCCAATGTTCCTCGATGGTCTGGTCGGCCGTTTCGCTGCACCAGTGTCCACCCAACCAATTCGGCAAAGCGCTGGGCGCTTGCGCCATCGCGCTGGGCGAGAACGCACCAGCGGCGGCGGCAAGCAAGCTGATAAAGGCAATTTTGTGCATTGAATAGCGCCTGAGTGGTGGGTCACCCGTGCTGAACCGAGAGCCAGCTTTTTAGCCCGGCCTTTTCATGAATGCGTACGATGATCGCGCAGGATACTGGTCGCACAGGGGATTCTCTGAAGGAGCGGCGTATCGGGCCATACGGCCGACTGAAGAGAATTCCCTGTGCGATCAGGAGACATCGGGGCGGAAGGCCCGGGTAGCGGCGAAGCCGCCGAACGAGGGCGTGCGCAATTCATGAAAAGTCCGGGTTAGGTGTCGTGGGAGTCGCCTCGGCTTCTTGCCCGGCCCTCGCGCATAGCATTCGGTCGCCGGCGCGCAAACCGATGGTTTGCAGGCGCGCCGGCTCAGCCCATTCTTTCCCGCAGCAAACTCTCGACTACCGACGGATCGGCCAAGGTCGAGGTGTCACCCAGCTGCTCGGGCAGGTTCTCAGCGATCTTGCGGAGGATGCGGCGCATGATTTTGCCGGAGCGTGTTTTTGGCAAGCTCGGTGCCCATTGCAACTGATCGGGCGCGGCAATCGGGCCGATCTGCTTGCGTACCCAGGTCACCAGCTCGTGGCGCAGTTCATCGCTCGGTGCCTGATCGGCATTCAAGGTGACGTAGGCGTAGATGCCTTGACCTTTGATGTCGTGCGGAAAACCGACCACGGCGGCTTCGGCTACTTTTGGATGCGCGACCAGCGCACTCTCGACCTCAGCGGTGCCGATGCGATGGCCGCTGACGTTGATGACATCGTCGACGCGACCAGTGATCCAGTAATAACCGTCCTCATCGCGGCGGCAACCGTCTCCGGTGAAGTAGCTGCCGGGATAGGTGCTGAAATAGGTGTCGATAAAGCGCTGATGATCGCCGTACAGCGTCCGCGCTTGGCCTGGCCACGAATCCAGCAGGACCAGATTGCCGCTGCAGACACCTGTTTGCACAACGCCAAGCACATCGATGATCGCCGGCTGCACCCCGAAGAAAGGCTGCGTCGCCGAACCCGGTTTTTGCGGAATCGCGGCCGGCAAAGGCGAGATCAGGATGCCACCGGTCTCCGTCTGCCACCACGTATCAACGATTGGACAGCGCTGCTCACCCACCACTCGCCAGTACCATTCCCACGCTTCCGGATTGATCGGCTCGCCGACCGTGCCAAGCAGGCGAATCGACGCGCGACTGGTTTGTTTAACCGGCTCGTCGCCTTCGCGCATCAGGGCGCGGATGGCGGTGGGCGCGGTGTAGAAGATCGTCACTTGATGGGTGTCGCAGACCTGCCAGAAGCGGCGGCTGTCGGGATAGCTGGGCACGCCTTCAAACATCAAGGTAGTGGCGCCGTTGCACAGCGGGCCATACACCACATAGCTGTGTCCGGTAACCCAGCCCACGTCGGCTGTGCACCAGAACACGTCGTTCTCGCGCAAATCAAACACGCATTCGTGGGTGTAACTGACGAACACCAGATAGCCAGCGGTGCTGTGCAGCACGCCCTTTGGCTTGCCGGTGGAACCCGAGGTGTAGAGGATGAACAGCGGATCTTCCGCGTTCATGCGCGCCGGCTCGCAGGTCTCGTTCTGACCATCGATCAACACATCGAACCAGCGATCGCGCGGGGCTTGCATTGGCACCGTGGTTCCGCTGTGGCGAACCACGATCACGGTTTCTACGCAGGCGGTGCTGTCGTGATCGAGTGCGTCATCGACATTGCGCTTCAGCGCAATGTGCTTGCCACCGCGCAAGCCTTCATCGGCGGTGATGACGAGCCTGCTGCCGCAGTCGGCAATGCGGCCTGCGAGCGCCTCCGGCGAGAAGCCAGCAAACACGACCGAATGGATCGCACCGATGCGCGCGCAGGCCAGCATGGCCACGGCGGCCTCTGCAATCATCGGCAAATAGATGGTGACCCGATCGCCCTTGCCGACGCCCAGATTGCGCAATGCATTGGCGAAGCGACAGACATCGCGGTGCAGCTCGGCATAACTGATGCGGCGGCTGTGGCCCGGCGCATCGCCTTCAAAAATGATCGCGGTCTTGTCAGCGCGCGCGGGCAGATGCCGATCCAGGCAATTAACGCTGAGGTTCAGTTCGCCATCGGCGTACCAACGGATGCGAAAGTCGGCCAGATCAAAACACACGTCCTTGATGACGGTCGGTGCACGCATCCAGTCCAAGCGCTCGGCGATCCGGGCCCAGAAGGCCGCAGGCGTGGCCATTGATTCCGCGTACAGGCGCGCGTAGTCGGCGGGTCGTAAATTGGCACCAGCCGCAAACTCGGCCGACGCAGGGTAGACGGGATTGGCTGACATAGGCGATCTTTAGCCGGACTTGGCGCGTTTCGCCAGTCTAGCCTGCTCGATTGGGATGGGGTTCGGGCGGTAGGCCGCGATTGCTGCCTACGCCCCAGATCAACCTGCACCCTCTCCCCAAGCCCCCTCCCGACGGGAGAGGGGCTTTCCAGATTAGGCCCTTATTAGCGCAGTCAGTTGCAGACGCTCTGATAAATGCAAGCCACCCATTCGGGACGATCGATGAACGGGTTGCGGTTGCCCTGATAGGTCTGGATCAGTTCGTTGCGCAGCACTTCGGCGGCGTCGACGGGATCCTGCTGATGCCATTGGATCAAGGTCGACAACTTGCCCATGTAAGCGACCGAGGCGTTGCTGCCGGTGGTCGCCACCAGCGACAAGGTGTCGGTTAGACGCAGGTCCGGCTCAGCCGCGCCACTGACGCCGTGGGTGCCACCTTCAAAACGCAGATCCATATAGAACATGGCGCGGGCGACGTTGCCTTTCAGCTTGTGCCAGACCTGGAACACGCTACTGTTGCCCCAGTTCGAATTGCCCGGATAGACGCCAGTGCCGCCACCTTGGCCGTTGTAGGCCGCCGTCGGGAACTCGGTGCAGCCGCTGGGGCAGTTGTCATACGGCTTGTTGCCGCGCGAACTGTTGTAGCTGATGTCCGATGCCATCAGCATGTGCACGTCGGTGTAGGCGTAGTTGGTTGGGCCATCGGAAGGAAAGCCCAACGAGTTCGGCCAGGTGTGTTCACGGTTGTAGAAGTTGTTGCCGCCGGCCGATTTGGTGTACGTCGCGTTCTTGTAGATGTCCAGAATGCGGCCACTGTTGAGCGGATCTTGCTCAGCCAGGTTCAGCACGTCCCAGGTATCGGTGGTGCTCGCGGTGTAGGGGATCTTGCTGGAGTCATCGATGATGGGATGCAGCGAGCTGCGCAATGCCGCCGCGCTGCTAGTGACGACGCCGGCGTAATAACCCGTTTGGGCACCGGTGGTGGTGAAGCTCACCGCCGCGTTAGCCGCCATCGGTGTGATGGTGCCGTCTTGGTCACGCACGTTGGCACCGATAATGGAGAGCGTGCAGGTTTCGAGCGCGCCAAAATCGGTATTCGGGTTCAAAGTAAAGGTGGTGGGT